>WHTA01000071.1 GCA_009379825.1 Streptosporangiales bacterium | reverse complement strand
TCTGAGTGGGGGTTTGTTCGTCGAGAGGATGGCCTCGAACCCTTGGGTGAGAAGGGGTCGAGGCCATCGTGTTTCGTACTGTAAATGATCAGCCGACGTTGTGGGATTCGGTCCTGCCGGTTGAGTTGCTGGTGTTGCCGGTGTCCACGCCACAAGCCAGCCCCGCCGACAGCGGCCGGCCCAGCTACCGCACCACCCCGACATCCCGGCCAGCCAGCACCGGCCAAGACGCCACGCCAACAATCCACACCGCCGGCCGACGAGCCACGTCACGAGCCCGCGCCGCCCGTGGCTACCGGCCGAGGTACCACCCTCAACAGCCCGCACCCCCGGTCACGAGCCAGCGCCCGTGGCGGCCGGCCGAGGTCATGCACCCAACATCCCCGCACCCCGGTCAGAAGCCGGCCGAGGAACCAGGCCAAGAGCCAGCCCCGCCGGTGGCCGCCGGTCGGGGTGCCGTGCCAAGCCCACCCTGGGGGCGGGTTACAGGGAGACGACGTCGAGGTCTAGGGCTGAGTCGGCTGGTAGGGCCAGTGTTGACGGGGGTGCGCCGTTGGTTACCAGCTCGACGCCGAGGGAGGCGACCATGGCGCCGTTGTCTGTGCACAGGCGCGGGCGCGGTACGCGGAGGGTGAGGCCGGCCGCAGCGCAGCGTTGCTCGGCCAGGGCACGCAGCCGGGAGTTCGCCGCGACGCCGCCGCCGAGTACCAGGGCGTCGATGCCGCGCTGCAGGCACGCGTCGACGGCCTTCTTCGTGAGGACGTCGGCTACCGCCTCCTGGAAGGACGCGGCCACGTCCGCCACCGGCACCGGGTCGCCGGCGCGTTCCCTTCCCTCGACCCAGCGGGCCACGGCCGTCTTCAGCCCGGCGAACGAGAAGTCGAGGGTGCCGTCGTTCGCCTTGCCCCGCGGGAACGCGATCGCCGCCGGGTCGCCGTCGCGGGCTGCCTTGTCGATCGGCGGGCCGCCGGGGAACGGCAGGCCGAGCACCCGCGCGACCTTGTCGAACGCCTCCCCGGCCGCGTCGTCGACGGTGCCGCCGAGCGAGCTGACCTTACGCGTCGGTCCCTCGACGACGAACAGCGACGAGTGCCCGCCGGAGACCAGCAGCGCCACGCACGGGTCCGGCAGCGGGCCGTGCTCCAGCCGGTCCACGGCGACGTGGGCGGACAGGTGGTTCACGCCGTACAGCGGCTTGCCCGCCGACCAGGCGTACGCCTTCGCCGCCGCGACCCCGACAAGCAGTGCCCCCGCCAGGCCGGGGCCCGCGGTCACGGCGATCGCGTCGACGTCGCGCAACGTCACGCCGGCCTCGGTCAGCGCGCGGTTCATCGTCGGCAGCATGGCTTCCAGGTGCGCGCGGCTGGCCACCTCGGGCACCACACCGCCGAACCGCGCGTGCTCGTCCACGCTCGACGCCATGGCGTCAGCCAGCAGCGTGTGCCCACGCACGACGCCGACGCCGGTCTCGTCGCACGACGTCTCGATGCCGAGCACCAGCGGTTCCTCGGGAACGGCCGCCACCGTCTCGCCTCCTCCTAGTTCGCGCCGGCCCGGCGGCGCATCACGATCGCGTCGTCGCCGTCTGCGTAGTACCCGCGCCGTACGGAGATCCGCTCGAAGCCGTGCCGCTCGTACAGCGCAAGCGCGGGAGCATTGTCGCCGCGCACCTCGAGCAGTACGTTCGCGCACCGCCGACGGTGCGCCTCGTCGAGCAGGCTACGCAGCAGCCTGGTGCCCCAGCCGTGGCCCTGCTCGTCGGGGTGCACGGCGAGCGTCAGCACGTCGGCGTCCGGGCCGCCGTCCACCGCGAGCAGCCCCGCGTAGCCGCGCACCTCGCCGGCATCCTCCACCACCAGGTAGTGCCTGGAGTCGGCCTGCGCCAGCTCCGACCAGAACGCCTCCACCGGCCAGGCGTCCGCGACGAACAACCGTTCCTCGAGTGCCGCGGCCTGCTCGATGTGCCACCACCGCATCGGCGTGATCATGCCGGTGCGGGATGGTCGGCGGGCAGCACCGGCTTGCGCGGTCCAGGCACCCTGGCGTCCGGATGGCGCAGGTACATCGGCGTCGGCGGCAGCAGCTCGGCGCCCTTGGCCAGCCGGGTGACGACCACGTCGGCCAGGGCCGCTGCGGCAGGGAACCGTGGCTCGCGGCCGTTCGGGAAGTCCTCGGGGAAGAGCTGTGGGCCCTGCCCGACGGTGAGGTCGGGCGTCGCGACCTCGGCCGGTCGGCCCACCGCGGGCGCCGAGCGCGCGGTGGCCGCGTCCGCGTACCTCGCCCAGTAGACCTCCTTGCGCCGCGCGTCGGTCGCGACGAGGAACGGCTCGGTCAGCCCGGACTGCCAGGCCAGCACGTCGAGCGTGCCGACCCCGTGTACGGGAATGCCGAGCACGTCGCCGAGTACGGTCGCCGTCACCAGGCCCACGCGCAGGCCGGTGAACGGCCCAGGGCCGACGCCGACCGCCACCGCCGTGAGATCACCGGGCTGCGCACCGGCCCGGTGGAGGACGTCGGCGACCTGCGGCGCCAACAGCTCACCGTGCCGGCCGCCGCTGGTGAGCTCGGTCGCCTCCGCGCACACCTCGCTGCCGTCGTGGAGTGCGACGGTGACGGCCGGGGTCGCGGTATCGAGCGCGAGCAACAACACCCCCGCAGCGTATCGCCCACGCCGGTAGTGACTCTCGGCAATCGACGCTGTCGCGCGCAATCGCGGTGCGAGGTGAACGGCGGCAGGCGCGGGCGAACCCGAGACGACACCTCCGTGGCACTTCCATGGCGTTCCGGTGACACCCATAGACGGCCATCACGGCGACGTGAATCGCTCACACGCCCGTCAACTCGATGCAAGCAATCGACCTGACGCTGTGCCCGTGATCCGAGGCTAGGAGAACACACAGTGACCAGACCGAACCCCCCACGTTCATCGATTTCCAGGCGCACACTCATCACCGGCTCTGCCGCGCTCGGCGCCGCCGCCGGCGCCGGCCTGTGGACACCCGCCACCGCACACGCGGCGGCACCCCGCGCGGCCGCGAGCGAACTGTCGACGGACCCGTTCACGCTGGGCGTCGCCTCCGGCGACCCCAGCTCCGACGGCATCGTGCTGTGGACCAGGCTCGCCACCGACCCGCTCGCCGAGGACGGCCTCGGCGGCATGCCCAACCAGACCCTCGAGGTGGAGTGGCAGCTCGCCACCGACGAGGGCATGGCGAAGATCGCGGCGTCCGGCATCACGCCGGCCGCGCCGGACGCGGCGCACAGCGTGCACGTCGAGGTGGACAAGCTCGAACCGCACCGGCACTACTGGTACCGGTTCCGCGTCGGCACGTACGTCTCGCCCGTCGGCCGCACCCGCACCGCACCCGCGCCCGACGTGGTCGTCGACTCGTTGCGGATGGCCTTCGTCTCCTGCTCGCAGTACGAGCACGGCTACTTCGACGCCTACCGGGCGCTCGCCGAGGACGACCCTGACCTGGTGCTGCACCTCGGCGACTACCAGTACGAGTACACCGCGGGCGACTACACCATCCCCGGCGGCAACATCCGCGACCACGAGGGCCCGGAGACCGTCACGCTGGCGAACTACCGGCAGCGGCACGCGCAGTACAAGAGCGACGCCGACCTGCAGGCCGCACACGCGGCCGCGCCGTTCCTCGTGGTGTTCGACGACCACGAGGTGGACAACAACTGGGCCGACGAGATGCCGGAGAACCCGGCGGAGAAGCCCACCTTCATGGAACGCAGGACGGCAGCGTTCAAGGCGTACTACGAGAACATGCCGCTGCGCCGGTCGTCCATCCCCAACGGCCCGAACATCCAGATCTACCGCAGGGCGCAGTGGGGGCGGCTGGCGTCGTTCCACATGCTCGACACCAGGCAGTTCCGCGACGACCAGAGCTGCGGCGACCGCTGGCAGAACGACTGCCAGGAGGCGTTCGACCCGAAGCGGACGATCACCGGCGGCCAGCAGGAGAAGTGGCTGGTCGACGGGTTCAGGAAGTCCCGCGCACGATGGGACTTCCTCGGTCAGCAGGTGTTCTTCGCGCAGCGCGACGCGGACGCCGGCCCGGTCCGGCGGGCGAGCATGGACTCCTGGGACGGCTACGTCGCCTCCCGCGACCGGATCACCCGCGGCTGGGTGGACGCCAAAGTACGCAACCCGATCGTGCTCACCGGTGACGTGCACGCGCACTGGGCGAGCGAGCTGAAGCTCGACTACGAGGACCCGACGTCGCGGACGGTCGGGACCGAGCTGGTCTGCTCGTCGATCACCTCGGGCGGCAACGGGGAGGATTCCGACCCGAAGGACAACCCGTTCCTCGAGATCAACCCGCACCTGAAGTTCTACAACAACCTGCGCGGCTACGTCCGTACCACCATCACGCCCGGCCAGATGACCGCGGACTTCCGGTGCCTGCCGTACGTCCACGAGCAAGGCGCGCCGGTGTTCACCCGGGCGACGTTCGTCGCGGAGGACGGCCAGCCGGGCCTGCACCAGACGGCAGACAACCCGCTGCCGACGCCACGGCAGCAGCGTTCCGACAAGGAGATCATCAACCGCACCATCCGCTGGGAGAGCGACCGGCCGAAATAGCCGGCCGGCCCGCCAGGGGCATGGACACCCACGTTGCGGCTCTGCTGCCGCCAGCACCGCGGAGCCGCAACGTGGCCCTCGTCGGCCCGCCACGGGGGTAGGTCGCAGGACCACGGAGTGTTACCGTGGCTTTGCCCCCCCATCCGTGTCGACTGGAGACGTGACCTGCATGGCCGAGCAACACCATGCGGGAGCCGCGATCGCCAGTGCAGTTGCGACGCAGCCCCCAACGACGAGGAGGCGTCACCGGAGGCCGGCCAACCGCCGGCGGCCCTCGACGGCGCCCCCGCAGCCAACAGAAGAGCAGGCCGGATCGCCACCGCCGGGCGAACGCCCGGACCGCGACCCGCTGCTCGACAATGCGAAGATCGCGGCGATCGCGCTGGTCGTCATCGGCCACGCGACCGAGCCGCTGATCAAGGCGCCCGCGGTCATCGACCTGCCGTTCATGCGCGCCCTGTATGTCATGATCTACACCTTTCACATGCCGGTGTTCATCCTGATCGCCGGCCGGCTGTCACGCAGCTTCGCCAGCAAGCCGCGGCAGGCGCAGCGGATCGTGACGACCATCGTCGTGCCGTACCTGGTGTTCGAGGTCGGCTACGAGATCTTCAACTACTACGCGGCGAATGGCTCGCCGAGCATCGACCTGCTCGACCCGAGCTACGCCATGTGGTTCCTGGTAGCGCTGTTCTTCTGGCGCGTGACGGCACCACTGTGGCGCGTATTCCGGCCGGCGTACGCGGTCGGCATCGCGGTCGCGCTCTCGCTCACGTCCGGGCTGCTCACGCTGCCCGACGAGTTCGACCTGTACCGGGTCTTCGGCTTCCTGCCGTTCTTCGTCGTCGGGCTGGTGCTGCCCGACCGCTACTTCGAGCTGATCCGCACGAAGGCGGCGCGGATCGCTGCCGTGCCGACGCTGCTCGCGCCGTTCGTCGCGTCGTACGCGTTCTTCCCCGACACTCAGCTCGACTGGCTCTACTACACGTACAGCTACGAGACGATGGGCGTCAGCCAGGCGTTCGGCATGACCGGGCGGGCGCTGGTGCTGGTCGCCGGCTTCGCGGCGAGCACCGCCTTCCTCGCGGTGCTGCCCCGCAGGCACCTCTGGTTCACGTCGCTGGGCGCCGGCACGCTGTACGTGTACCTGATGCACCGGTTCATCGTGAAGAGCGCGGAGTACAGCGGCATCTACGAGGACGTGCGGATGTACACGTTCCCGGCCATCGTCGCGGTGCTCGCCGGTGCTCTCCTCGTCACGCTGGTGTTGAGCAGCAGGCCGACCCGGTTCCTGTGCCAGCCGCTGGTGGAACCGCGACTGAAGTGGCTGTTCCGCTCCTCCGGACAATCACCGTCGTGACGGCGGGCCCGACGACCGCCACGGTCGCGGCACCGCAGAGCGAGCGCAACCCGCTGCTCGACAACGCGAAGGTGCTGGCGATCGCACTCGTCGTCGTCGGCCACGCCGTGGACCCGATGCGCGTGGTGCCTGCCGGGCTCGCGCTTTACGCCACGATCTACGCGTTCCACATGCCGGTGTTCATCCTCGTCTCCGGCTACCTCTCCCGCAGCTTCACCAACCGACCGCGGCAGGCACAACGCGTCGTCACCGGCATCGTGGTGCCGTACCTGGTATTCGAGGCGAGCTACGAGGTGCTCCGCGACGTCTGGCGCGGCACGGAGATCAGCGTCAGCCTGCTCACGCCGTCGTTCGCCATGTGGTTCCTCATCGCGTTGCTCATCTGGCGGGTGAGCGCGCCGCTGTGGAACAGCCTGCGCCCCGCGTACGCCGTCGCGCTCGCCGTCGCCGTCTCGCTGCTCGCCGGTGCGACGCAGCTGCCGGCCACCCTCGACCTGGCGCGCGTGCTCGGGTTCCTGCCGTTCTACGTACTCGGCCTGACGCTGCCGGACTGGTACTTCGACGTCGTTCGCAGCAAGCTCGCGCGATACCTGGCCGTCCCCACCCTGCTGGGCGCGCTCGGCTGCGCGTACCTGTTCGGCCGCGGCGGCGGGCACGTCTGGTTCTTCTACAACGAGAGCTACGCGGACCTCGGCGTCGGCCTCGGCTCCGGGATCGCGCACCGCGCCGCCGCGCTGGCGATCGGCCTGGTGCTGCTCACCGCGTTCCTCGCGGTCGTACCGCGCGGCGTCACGTGGTTCACCGGCCTCGGCGTCGCGACCATGTACGTGTACGTGCTGCACAGGTTCCTCCGCAAGGCCGCGACCTCGCTCGAGCTGTACGACCTGGTGCCGAAGAACGTACTCGGCCTGCTCCTGGTCGTCGCGGTCGCGCTCGGCGTCACGCTCCTGCTGTCCAGCCGCCCGGTGCGGTTCCTCGCGCGTCCGTTCGTCGAACCGCGGCTGAACTGGCTGTTTCGAGGCGATAGCGCTGCCGGGAAGGGTTGACGTGCGGGAGTAGTATTCGCGCCATGCCTGCGGAGCAGATCACCATCACCATGGATGCCGAGGTCGCGGCGCAGGCCCGACGCGCCGCGGCGGACGCGCACATGTCGCTGTCGGAGTGGATGACTCGCGCGGCTGCCAGCATCATCGCCGACCCGCACGACGAGGACTTCGATCTCTTCGAGTACCTCGGCTTCGACGACGACTGACCACGGCGGCCCCTCAGCCGAGCAGGTCGCGGGCCTCGACCACCCGTTCCAGCTGCGTCTGCCAGGGACCGTTGTCCGGACCGGCGACGATCCTGGCAGCGCCGGCGGAGGCGTAGGCGGCGAAGATCTCCCCGAGCTCTTCCGCGTTGCGTGCCCGCATCGGTGTGCGTGCCGCCTGTTCCTGCGGCATCCCGTGCACGTCGACGAGGTTGCGCACGAGAGCGTCGTACGTCGAGCGCGCCTCGGTGTCGTCACCGATCACCATGTGCCCACCGACCGTGATCTCGGGCACCGGTACCCCGCGCTCGGCGGCCAGGTCGCGCAACGTCGTCACCGACCTCGCCAGGTCGTCGGGCGCGACGAGGGAGGGGAACCAGCCGGCGCCATGGTCGAGCGCCCTGCGGAAGGCCCGGTGCGTGCCGCCCACGAGCACCGGCGGCATCGGCACGGCGGGCGCCAAGGTCAGCGGCGGCTCACCGCCGACGACCGCCGTCGGCTCGCCCGCCAGCAGCTGCGGCAGGAGGCGCAGTGTCTCGTCGGTGATGCGGCCCCGATCGTGACCAGGTACGCCGAGCGCACGCCAGAACGGTGCACCGGGGAAACCACCGGTGCCGACCCCGAGCAGCAACCGGTTGCCGGACAACTGCTGCAAGGTCGCCACCTGCACCGCGAGCCACGGCGCGGGCCGCAACGGGACCACGAGCACGCTGAACCCGATCCGTACGCGCTCGGTGGCGGCCGCGGCGGCGGCCAGCGCGAGCGCAGGCTCGAGCGCCGGCGTACCGTCGCCGATGACCAGGTCGGGCATCCACACCGACTCGAAGCCGAGCTCCTCCACGAACCTGGCGGCGTAGGTCAGGTCCATGACGTCGGGCGCGGGTGCGCCGGTACCGATCTCGATCGTAGCCATGACACCATCCGACAACCTCAACTGATGTTGAGGTCAACGCGGTCAGGCGCCGAGCTTCCTGAGGTCGGTCGTGCGCCAGCGGTCGCCGACTCTCGTTATCCGAACCGTCCGTTCGTCGCCGGTCTCCTCGCCGGACGGGCGGGTCAGCGCGAGCTCCAGGCGGTCGTCGGACAGCTCCTCGACCAGGCCGGCGCCCCACTCCACGACGGTCACCGACTCCTCGACTACGACGTCCAGGTCGAGGTCGTCGACCTCGGCGACGCCGCCGAGCCGGTACGCGTCCACGTGCACCAGCGGCGGGCCGTCGCCGCGCGACCGGTGCACCCGGGCGATGACGAACGTCGGCGACGTCACCTGGCCGCGGACGTCCAGGCCCTCGGCGAGACCCTGCACCAACGTCGTCTTGCCCGCACCGAGGTCACCGGTCAACAGCAGCAGGTCGCCTGGCGCGACGTGTGCGGCGAGCTGCCGGCCGAGCGCGCGGGTGTCCGCTGGCGTCGGCAGCTGCAGCTCCACCTGCAGCGGCCGGCCGAGCACCAGCGTGGTGCCGTCGGCGGACTCGTCGAAGAAGCCCCGGTGCCGCCAGAACCGCACCGTCCCCGGCAGCTCGGCGCGAGCGATCACGCGCACCCAGTCGAAACCGCGCGCGGCGGCCAGGTCCTCCGCGTACGCGACCAGCGCCGAGGCGATGCCGTGCTTGTGGAACCTGGGCTCCACGGCCACCCGGCGCAGCCAGATGCCGTCGCCGTCCGGGTCGAGCAGCAGCGCGCCCACCGGCTCGCCGTCGATGGTGCACAACAGCCCGCCGTTGCGCGCCAGCGCCTCGCGCACCGAGTCGACCGTCTCCGCCAACGCGGCCGCGGGCGGGTCCAGGCGCGGCCGAGCCATGAACGCCTCGTGGATGACCTGATGTACCTCTACCGCCTGCTCCGCCCCGGCCTCCGTGACCGTCAGCCGCATCGCCGTACGCCCCTCACGCCGACCGGTCCGATTCCGCGGACAGCAGCGCACGGTCGACCAGCTGGCCGAGCGCCTCGTTGACCGCGCCGGGCTCCTCCAGCATCACCATGTGCCCGGCACGCGGCACCACGACGTACTCGGCACCGGGCAGATGGCTCACCAACGTCTCCGCATGCGCGAGCGGGGTGAGCCGGTCCTCGTCGCCGGCGACGACCACGGACTCCACCCGCTCGATGACCGGCAGCGCCGCAAACCTGTTGTGGTTGCCGAACACCGGGTAGAACGCGGCGACCACGTCGATCGGCGTCTGTCGCACCATCCGATCCTGGAACGTCGCGACGGACGGGCTCACGGCACCGGAGCCGAACGCGTAGGCGTGTACCAAGAGGTACATCAGGTCGCTGCCGAGTCGTCGCGCACCTTCGACCAGCGCGGTCTGTTTGCCCAGGACGCCCACCACCGAAGCGCTCACCGGGTCCAGGCGAGGAGAGAAGTTCCTGGCGACGAACGACACCGGGTCCGCGGCGGTGCCCACCAGGCCGACGCCGACCACTCGGTCGCCGAACAGCTCAGGGTGCTGCTCGGCCAACGCCATGATGGTCATGCCGCCCATCGAGTGCCCGACGAGCACGATCGGCCCGCGCGGCACCGCCGCACCCAGCACGGCGTTGAGGTCGCGGCCGAGCTGCTCGATGGTGCAGCGCTCGTCGGCGCCGCGGCCGGAGCGGCCGTGGCCGCGCTGGTCCCAGAAGACCAGCCGGCCCAGGTGCCGCAGATACCGCCGCTGGTAGTGCCAGGCGTCCGACCGCAGCCCGAACCCGTGGCAGAACACGACGGTCACGTCCGCGTCGTCGTCGCCGTCGATCTCCACGTGCAGCGGCACGCCGTCGTCGGCGAGCACGGTCAGCGACCGGCCGCGTAGCCGGCCGAACGGCTCCCGCGCCTCCGAGTCTGGGCGCATCCGCAGCCTCCCGACCGCATACCGCTGCGCCGCGATACCGGCCGCGGTGCCAGCGGCGAGCAGGCCGGCGGCCGCACCGACCACGATCCCGGCCACCTTGGGGCCACGGTTCAAAGCGCCCGTCCCTCCCCCATGGCAGCCGAGTACGTGCGCGGCACCCGCGCCCCGACCCTGGTGACGATCTCGTACGAGATGGTGTCGAGCGCGTCGGCCCAGTCCTGCGCCGTCGGCTCACCCGCCGTGCCAGGCCCGAACAGCACCACCTCGTCCCCGGCGGCCGCGTCTGCGTCGCCGAGGTCGACCACGAACTGGTCCATGCACACGCGCCCGGCGATGCGGCGGCGTTCTCCGGCCACCAGCACCTCCGCGGCGTTCGATGCGGCTCTTGGCACACCATCACCGTAGCCGAGCGGGACGAGTGCCAGCGTGGTGTCGTGCTCGGTCAGGTAGCTGTGTCCGTACGACACGCCGGCACCGGCCGGCACCCGCTTCACCCCGGCCAGCCGGCCGACGAGCGTCATCGCCGGGGTCAGGTCGTACCGCTGCGGCCCGCCCAGCTGCGGCGTCGGGGTGAGGCCGTAACAGGCCAGCCCGGGCCGCACCAGGTCGTACCAGGACTCCGGCAGCGTCAACGTGGCCGGCGAGTTGGCCAGGTGCCGCAGCTCCGGCCGTACGCCCCGCGCCTGCGCGTAGTCGAGCGCGGCCTGGAAGCTGGCCAGCTGCGCGGCCACGGACGGGTGTCCCGGCTCGTCCGCACAGGCGAAGTGCGACCAGACGCCGACTATCCGGACCAGGCCCTCGGCCTCGTACTGCTGCGCCCTGGCGACGACCGCTGGCCAGTCCGCGGCGGTCGCGCCGCCGCGGGACAACCCGGTGTCGGCCTTCAGCTGCAGGCGCGCCGTCCGGCCGGCGGCCGCCGCGCCGCGCGCGACCTCGTCGACCGCCCACACCGCGCCGGCGGACAGGTCGACGTCCGCCGCGATCGCGTCCGCGAACCGCTCGCCGGGCACGGTGAGCCAGGCGAGCAGCGGCGCGGTCACCCCCGCGGCGCGCAGCTGCAGCGCCTCGCCGAGGTGTGCCACCGCGAGCCAGTCCGCGCCGCCGGCCAGCGCCGCCTTCGCGGCCGGCACCATGCCGTGCCCGTAGCCGTCGGCCTTCACCACGGCCATCAGCGGCCGCTGCACCCGTGCGCGCAGGGTGGCGACGTTCGAGCGCAGCACGTCGAGGTCGACCCTCGCCTCTGCGGCCAGCGTGGCATCCACGCCGCCATTGTCCCGCAGCCCGCCGACGAGGTCGTCCCGCCCTCAGCGGCCGAGCGCGTACGCCACCCGCCTGGCGCCGGCGCCGCCGTACAGCTGCCGGCGCGGCTCCGCCCGGATCGCGCCGAGCGAGCCGGCAGTGCCCGTCCACGCCGGCCACGGCTCGACCTGGTGCCCGCGCGCGGCCAGCGCCGCCGCGACGTCCTCGCCGGCGCGCTGCTCCAGCGCGACCAGCCCGGGACGGTACGGGTGCGGGTCGGACGACGCGGGGAAGCTGTACGTCGCGCACCTCGGCGCCTCGATCGCGGACTGCACGTCGAGCTCGAAGTCGATGACGTTGACCAGGAACTGCACCATCGCCTGCGGCTGCACGTCCAGACCCGGCGTGCCGTACGGCAGCACGAGGTCGTTGCCCCTGCGGACGAGCCCGGGGTTGGGGAGCAGCCGCGGCCGCTTGCCCGGCTGTACCACCGACGGGTGCCCGGGGTCGAGCCACGACTGCTTGCCGCGGCCGGACAGGATGAAGCCGAGGCCGGGCACGACCGGGGCGGTGGCCACGCCGTCGCTCGGGGTCGCGGAGAACGCGTTGCCCGCCGCGTCGACGACGCAGAGGTAGCTGGTGTCCGGGTCCTGTGGGCCGACGCTCGGGTCGGGGTGCCGCCACCGGCTCGTCGGCGCCGGCTCGTCGGCGGCGGAGAACCGCCACGCGTCACCGGGCATCGGCATCCCGGGCGCCGCCGCGGTGCGGTCGATCCGCGCGCGCCAGCTCGCCGCGTACTCCTTGGACAGCAGCCCGTCGAGCGGCACGTCCACGTGCCGGGGATCGCCGTAGTACCTGTCGCGGTCGGCGAACGCGGCCTTCAGCGCCTCGACGACCAGGTGGTAGACGTCCGCGCTCTGCGGGCCGAGCGACGCCAGGTCGTAGCCCTCGAGGATGTTCAGCGTCTCCAGCACGACCGGGCCCTGGCACCACGGGCCGCACCCGTACACGTCGTAGCCGCGGTAGTTGGTGACGCACGCGTCCTCGACGTCGACGCTGAACTCGGCGAGGTCGGCTTCGGACAGCCAGCCACCGTTGGCACGGGAGTACGCAGCCATCCGCTCGGCGATGTCGCCGCGGTAGAACCGGTCGCGCGCGGCGGCGATGCCGTCCGCCCGGGTCGCCGCACCCTGCTCGGCCTCCACCAGCAGCCGCAGCGTCCGGGCGAGGTCGCGCTGCACGATCAGGTCGCCGACGCGCAGTGCCTCACCGCGCTCGTCGAGGTAGGTGGCGGCGTTGCCCGGCCAGGTACGCAACAACGCGAGCGCGCCCGGCTCGCCGAGCGTCTCCGCCATCACCGAGTGCACGGGGAAGCCGTTCTCCGCCAGGTCGATCGCCGCGGCCGCCACCTCGCCCAGCGGCTTCGTACCGAACAGCCGCAGTGCGGTGAGCCAGGAGTCGACGGCGGCCGGCACCACACTGCGCCTGAGGTCGGACGGGATGCGTCCGTCGCAATCCCGCAGGAACACCTTGGCGTCGGTCGCCGGCGGCCAGCTGCCGAGGCCGCTGACCGTGACGACCCGCTCCTGCTCGGCCAGGTACACGCAGATCGGCGCGACCCGCCGATGTTCGTGAGGTCGGGTTGGGTGACGTTCAGGCACAGCCCCGCGGCGACGCCGGCGTCCACCGCGTTCCCGCCGGCGTCGAGCACCCTCGTCGCGGCCAGGGAGGCCGCGTAGTGGCCGGCGGAGACCATGTACTGCGAACCCATGATCACCGGTCGCGTGGTCTGCGGTACCCAGCTCGCTTCGGCCATCGTCACCCCTGTCCAGAACTGCCGCGCAACTGCCGCCAGGCCGCCGGGAGCGCGCCCACCAGGTCGCGGGCCGGCACCGGGGCACCGTCCGCGGCCAGCCGGGCCGCCAGGCCGTGCAGGTACGCCCCTGCGCTGGCGGCGTCGCACGGCGGCAGGCCCTGCGCGAGCAGCGCGCCGCACAGGCCGGAGAGCACGTCGCCCGAGCCCGCGGTGGCGAGCCACGAGGTGCCCGTCGGGTTCGCGCGCACCGGCCCGTCCTGGCCGGCGACGAGCGTGGTCGAGCCCTTGAGCAAGACCGTCGCCCCGGTACGTTCCGCGAGTGCGCGGACGTGCACGAGCCGGCGCGCCTCTACCTCCGCACGGTCCGCGCCGAGCAGCCTGGCGGCCTCGCCGGCGTGCGGGGTGAGCAGTGTCGGCGCCGACCGCTCGACGACGTCGCCGAGCGCCGTAGCCAGCACCCCCAGCCCGTCGGCGTCGACCAGCACCGGCACGTCGCCGGCCAGCACCTGGGTCAGCCGCTCGCGGGCGACCTCGTCGGTGTCCAGGCCGGGCCCGACGACCCACGCCTGCACCCGGCCCGCGTCGGCCGGCATGCCCTCGTGGGCGACGATGTCAGGCGCCGCGGCGAGCACGGCGTCCACCACCCGCCGCGGACCCGAGTACCGCACCATCCCGGCGGACGCGGCGGCGGTCACCGTGAGCACCGCCGCCCCGAGGAACCGCTCGCTGCCGGCCACCACACCGACTACTCCGCGCCGGTACTTGTCCGACTCCCGCGCGGGCTCGGGCAGCAGGTCCGCGACGTCGGAGTCCTGCAGGGCCGCGACGTCCACGGCCGCCAGGTCGCCGGCCAGCCCGATGTCGACGAGCTCCACCACGCCCGCGTACGCCGCGGCGGGATCGACCAGCAGGCACGGCTTCCAGGTGCCGAACGTGACGGTCACGTCCGCGCGTACGGCGGGCCCGGTGACCTCGCCGGTGGACGCGTCCACGCCGCTGGGCAGGTCGACGGCGACCACGGTGGCGTCGCACTCGGCGACGCGGGCGGCCAGGGTGGCGGCGGGCTCGCGCAGCCCGCCCCGGCCACCGATGCCGAGCAGGCCGTCGACCACCAGGTCCGCGGTGTCGAGCACGTCGGCCGACGCGGCGACGCGGCCGCCGGCGGCCCGCAGCGCGGCCAACCCGTCGGCGTGCACGCGGGAGCCACTGAGCAGCGCCTCGACGCGCGCTCCCCGCCGGGCCAGCCTGGCGCCCGCGTACAGCGCATCGCCGCCGTTGTCGCCACTACCGACGAGCAGCACCACGCGGCTGCCGTACACACCGGGCAGCAGCCGCGCGCAGGTGACCGCAAGGCCCGCGGCGGCGCGCTGCATCAACGCGCCGGCCGGCAGCCGCGCCATCAGGGCGTGCTCGGCCGCGCGGACCTTCGCCACCTCGTGCGCACGTCTCATCCGGGGACCCTCATGCCTCGGCGACGACCATCGCGACCGCCATGCCGCCGTCGTGGCTGAGCGACAGGTGCCAGGTGCGGATGCCCAGCTTCGCCGCCCACGACTGCACGGTGCCGCGGAGCTCCAGCCGCGGCCGCGTGCCGTTGCGCCCGATGACCTCGCAGTCGTGCCACTCCATGCCGGCGGGGACGCCGAGCGCCTTGGCCACCGCCTCCTTCGCGGCGAACCGCGCGGCCAGCGAGGCCACCGGCAGCTCACGCTCCGCCGGAGTGAACACCCGCACGGCCAAACCAGGTGTGCGGTCGAGCGCCTGCGCGAACCGCTCGACCGGGACCACGTCCACTCCCACTCCGACGATCACCCGGCAAGCTTGGCAGATCCGGCGCCGGTTCGTATCCCCCCTGTGGACGAGCCGGACACAACAAACCGCCCGCCCGACCGGGAACGGTCGGGCGGGCGGTTGTCGGTAGTGCCTAGGCGTACGCGGTGATGATGCCCTCGTCGTCACTCGGGTTGCTCTTCACCACGAGGAGCCGGTCGCCCGAGTTGATCAGCATGGCGCCGTAGCTGTACGAGGACGAAGACGAGTCCCCGGTGTCGAGCTCGTCGCTCTTCTTCGTCGCGCCCTTGTTCGCGGCGTTGATCTCGTAGAGCTGCGGGTTGGAGTCGTACGAGCTACCGAGCACCATGGCGTTCTTCTGGTCGGCGTTGTTCACCCACGCCATGGAGCCGTACTCGCTCTCCTTGTCCAGCGGCTTGGTCCACGCCCGCTGCCCGGTCGTCAGGTCGACACCGACAGCACTCTGCTTGCTGTCCGAGCTGTCGCCCTCCTGGGCGAGTGACACCAGGTAGTTGGCGACCATCTTCACCGGGAAGTCCTTGCGCATGTCGGCGAAGTTCAGGCTGAGCGTGCGCAACATGAGCGAACCGCCGTCGCCACGCGACTGGACGATGTGCTTCTGGTTGCCCTCGGAGTCGAACACCCGCAACTCGCCGTTGTCGGACGCGTTGTCGAGGTGGATCACCGGCGGGTTCGCGGAGATGATGCTCATCCGCGTCTCCTCGGTGTCGACCTCCTTGCTCCAGGCCGCCTTCAGCGAGTCGCCCTCGACGGTCAGTGCGGAGAGGACCGGCTTCTTGCCGGTGCAGTTCATCCAGGTGAGCACGCCCTCGTCGGAGGGGATGGCCTCACCCAGGCGGCAGTACTCCGACTTCGGCCGCGCGGACATCGGCTCCACGTCGTCCGGCGACTCCTTCGCGGAGTACCCGATGACCCGCTCGGAGTTCGACACCCAGATCTTGCCGTCGTAGGCCACCACGGAGGCGTACCTGGGCGGGAAGTCCGAGTTGTTGACCTCCATGGTGCTGTTCCACAGCTCCTCGCCGGTCGCCACGTCGACCGCCGCGACCGAGGTGCACGCGCTGTCGCTGCCGTAGACGATCGCCGCGACGCCGTCCGGTCCTTCCCTCGTGCCCGAGCACACCTTCGCGCCGTCGGGCGCCGTGATACTCCACTTCTGCTTGCCGTCCTTGAGGTTGTAGGCGCTGATGCCGGCCTGGCTGATGCGGACGAACACCTTGTTCTTCTCGTCCACGTACGCCGAGACCGTGGTCGCCTCCTCCTTGGAGTCCGGCTCTGGGACGGTCCAGGCCTGCTTGCGGGCGGTGCCGCCGTCGCCAAGGCCGCCACCGCCACCGCCGCCGCCTCCTCCGCCGCCACCACCTGAGGTGGCGACGAGGGCGATGACGACGATCAGGACGATCAGCAGCAGGCCGCCGCCACCGGCGCTGAGGCCGATGATCAGGCCCTTGTTCGACTTCTTCTGCGGTGGCGGTGGGCCGTAGCCCATGGGCGGCGGTACGCCCTGGTCCCACGGCTGCTGCATGCCGGGTGGCGGCATGCCCGGGGGAGGCTGCTGCATGCCGGGGCCGTAGCCGGGCTGCGCGGTCTCCCACTGCGGGGGTGGGGCACCGGTGTCCCAGCCCTGACCGGCCGGTGGTGGGCCGGTGTCCCAGTTACCCGGCCCAGCGGGTTGATCGGGTTGACCGGACGTCCACTCCTGGGTGGGCGAGACCCAAGCACCACCCTGCTCCGGCATGGGTGGTGGCGGTTCCCCCTGGCCCCAGGGGTCGTCTCCCTGTCCCCAGTTGCCTCCGCCGTCGTAGTGACCACCAGATGACGACACAAAGTCCTCCTGCGTACACGCCTACGGCCCTGCCGTCAGTCCTCGCACGGAGCCGCTGTCCAAGAAAGGTACCGGTCCGACGGAGCCGGCCACGCCCAGGGTTCCGGAAAACCCGGATTGATCATTGTGGAGTGTACGCCCGGACGGCGAATTCCTCTTCACCCTGGCTCGCGAACTCCATGAGCACGTCACCCGCTTGCAGGAAGAACCCGTTCCCGACGAGCTTCTCGCGGGTCTCGACGTCTCCGTCGGAGATCTCCCGCACGACCGACCCCTCGGTGAGCTTGCCGGTGCGTGGGTTCACGGCCGTCAACCACTCTTGGTTATCGGCCGTACTCAATGTGTAAATTCGCGCCTTGTTCTCTGGCCCGTCACCCAGCACCAGCGAACCGGTCGTGCCGCTGCCGAGGCTCTTCTCCCACGTCTTCTTGCCCGTCGTCACGTCCACGCCGACGACCTTGCCGGCGGCCGAGACGCCGACCAGGGTGTTCCCGTAGACGGCCAGCCGGAACTTGAGATGCGAGCCGTTCACCTTCGGCGGCCCAACGGCGTAGCCGGTGTCGAAGGCGGGGAAGACGACCGGGTTCTCCCCGTTGTCGTCCACCGCCGCGTACTCCACCTTGTTCTTCTCGTCCTCCAGCCGCAGCACAGGCGGGGAGACGTTCACCAGGCTCGGTGGTGCGGTGCCCTGTTCGTTCTTCACCTTCGCCGTCCAGCGGGACGAGCCGTTCGCCGGGTCGAGGGACACCAGGGTGTCGTCGAGGTTGCTCTTCGCCCTGCCCACGCAGTCGACGTACGCGAGCAGCACGGAGTCCGACGCCATTGCATCGCCGGCACGGCACATCTCGGTGTTCTCCGGCCCCACGGCCCAGCGCTGCTCACCCGACTTCAGGTCCAGCGCGGTGACCCGGCCGTTGGAGAACGCCGCGACGTCACCGACCAGCGCGACGGCTGCCGTCGAGGGCTTCTGGTAGCTCTCGCCCTCCTCCAGCCTGGCCTTCCACAACACCTTCCCGGACCGTAGGTCGATCGCCGCGGCGCTCAGGCACGCGGACCGCCGGCCGTACGCGTAGACGACGGTGTTGCCCGCCGCCGTCGGGGAGATGCCGCACAGCTGCTGGCCCGCAGGTGGCTTGACCGTCCACTGCTGCTCACCGTCGGACACCTTCTGCCCGGTGATGCCGCCGGCGCTCGCCCGGACGAGGGTGTTGCCGACCACGTAGCTGTCGAGCAGCGCGCCGGCCGCCTTGTCGTGGGGCACGTCCCACGCCTGGTCGTACGCCGCGTCGGACCGCCAGAACACCAGGAGCAGCACCGCCACGACGACCAGCGCGACGACACCGGCGCCGCTCAGCCCGAGCACCAGACCCTTGCGGCTGCGGCGGCGCCGCATCCGGTGCTGCCCGCCACCACCCCACTGCTGCCAGTCGGGATGCGGCTCGCCGGGCAGCGCCCCCTGCTGCCACGTCCGGTCCGGCCGCGGCGGCGCCGGCCGCTCGGGCACCTGCTGCCCCGGCGGCTGCTGCCCCGGATGTGGCGGCTGCTGCGGGTACCCCGGCTGGCCCTGCTGCCACGCCGCAGGCGGTTGACCGGCCTGCGGCGACTGCCCGGGCCCCGCCGGTTGCCCCGGCTCGGGCGGCGGCCGACCAGGCTGCCCAGGCCCTGGCGGTTGAGCCTGCTGCCACGCCGCGGGCGGCTGCCCCGGCAGCGGGTCTTGCCCCGGCTCGGGTGGCCGGCCGGGCTGGCCCTGCGAGGGCTGGCCGGGACCCGGCTGCGGCGGCTGGCCCGGGTACTGCGGCTGTCCCGGCCCGGGCGCCTGGCCGGGGTACTGCGAGTGCCCCGGGTGCCCCTGTTGCGCGGAATGCCCCTGTTGCCACGAGTCGGCCGGCTGACCCTGTTGCCATGGGTCGGGTGGCTGGCCCTCAGCGGGTGGCTGGCCCTGCGGCGACCGCCCGGGATACTGCGGGTCAGCCGGCTGACCTTGCTGCCAGCCCTGGCCTTGCTGCCATGGGTCGGGCCGCTGGCCCGGGTCGGGTGGATAGCCCTGGCTCTGTTGCCACGGGTCATCGGGCTGGCCCGGGTCGGGCGGCTGGCCCTGCTGGCCCTGCGGCGAGCGGCCGGGATACCGCGGGTCAGGCGGCTGGCCCTGTTGCCATGGGTCGGGCCGCTGGCCCGGGTCGGGTGGATAGCCCTGGCCCTGTTGCCACGGGTCATCGGGCTGGCCCGGGTCCGGGTGCCACGGGTCATGGGGCTGGCCCGGGTCCGGGTGCTGCGGGTCGTCGGCCGGGGGGTCGGCGTCCGGGGGTGGCGGCCAGCCGCCGGTCCCGTAACCGCCATCAGCGGACACCCGCAGCCACCGCCCTTCCGACGCGCCGTAAAGACAGTACAAAGGTTCGTACTGTGCGCGCCAGATCAATCGGCGGAGTAGGCCCGTACCGTGAAGTCGTCGTCGCTCGTGCCGACTTCTACCAGGCTGCCGCCGGCCGCGAACCAGCTGGTACGGTCGATCCGCTCGGCGTCGCTGCCGAACAGTGGCGACCGGACGACCGCGCCGGTACGGGTCCCGCCGGTACGCACGTCGACGGCGTTCACGTGCTCCACGCCGTCGGCGTCGACCGTGTAGGCCGTCACCTCCTTGCCCACGGCGCTACCCGTCACCAGGTCGCTGCGGCCGCCGGCACCGGCGAGCTTCACCTTGTGCCACGAGGTCTTGCCGGTGGTGAGGTCGTGGCCGTACGCGACGTCCGGCTGCTTGCCCGATCGGCCCACCTCGATGAGCGTCTGCCCGACCACCGTGACCCGGGAGCGCAGGTGCGAGCTCTTCGCCCGCTGCGTCGGGGCGGCGGTGTCGACCTTCGCCGCGAACACCACCGGGTTCTTGCCCTCGTCGTCCACCGTGCCGTACTCCGGTGCGTGCCCGTCGCGGGCCAGGTGGAGCACCGGCGGCGACACGTTCAGCAGGCGGGGCGGACGCTGTCCCGACTCGTTCTTCACCGCGGCCAACCACCGCGAGGACCCGTCGGACGGGTCGACGGACACCAGGGTGTCGTCCTGCGCGCTCTCGTCCCGCGGCGAGCAGTCGACCATGGCCAGCACGACGTCGCCGTCGGCCATGGTGTCCCCCGACCGGCACTGGTTGATGTCCGGCGGGCCGATGGTCCAACGCTGCTTGCCGGTCTTCAGATCGAGCCCGGTGACGCGGCCGTTCGAGACCACCGCGACGCCGTCCGCGACCGCGGCCGCCGCGTCGCGTGGCTCCTGCTCGTTGGTGCCCGTGACCAACGGCGCCCGCCACTCGGCCTTGCCCGACGAGGTGTCGATGGCGACGGCCTCCGTGCACGCCTCGCCGCCGTACGCGGCCACCGCGATGCCGTCGGGCGCGGTCGGCGAGATGGTGCACAGGTGCCGGCCGGTCGGCGGCCGGTACTGCCACTGCTGCTCGCCGTCGGCGAGCCGGTAGCCGGTGACGCCCGCGTCGGTCGCGCGGACGAGCACGTCGCCCGCCACGTACACGTCGAGCAGCGCACCCGACTGCGCGTCGTCGCCGGACAGCGACCACGCCTCGTCGTAGTCGGTACGGAGTCCGGCCAGGTAGAGGACGACCGCGACGATCACCACGAGGGCGACGGCGCAGCTCGCCGCGGCGATGATCGGCTTCTTCCGGCTACGCCTGCGGCGCCTGCGGCCGCGGCCGGCCCGGCGCGGTGGTGGCGCACCGCCGGGCGGCGGGCCGTTCGGTGCCGGAGCCGGCGGCAGCTGCCACGGCGGACCGCCCGTCGGCAGCTGCTGCGGCGGCGGTGCAGCCGGCTGAGCTGGTCCGTCGTACTCGGACCAGCGCGGGTTCCTGGGTATGCCGCCACTGCGTTGCGGCGTGCGCCAACCGTCGCCACCCGTGGTCACGCCTCACCGCCTTCCGTCTGGCACCGGTGCTGACGGTACAAAGTCCGGATGCGCAGCGCCAGCGCGGCGGTCACACTGTCGTGCGCGCTACTCCACCGTCACGGACTTCGCGAGGTTGCGCGGCTGGTCGACGTCCAGGCCCTTCGCCAGCGCGAGCTCGCAGGCGAACACCTGCAACGGCACCGCCGCGACCAGCGGCTGGAGCAGCGTCGGCGCCTCCGGCAGCTCGATGACCACGTCGGCGTACGGGCGGACGGACTCGTCGCCCTGCTCAGCCAGCACGATGGTGCGCGCCCCCCGTGCGCGGATCTCCTGGATGTTCGACACGATCTTGTCGTGCAGCACGCTGCGGCCGCGCGGCGGCGGCGCGACCACCACGACCGGCAGGCCGTCGTCGATCAGCGCGATCGGGCCGTGCTTCAGCTCGCCGGCGGCGAACGCCTCGGCGTGGATGTACGCCAGCTCCTTCAGCTTGAGCGCCCCTTCGAGCGCCACCGGGTAGCCGACGTGCCGGCCGAGGAACAGCACGGTGGACGCGTCGCGCAATGCGTGCGCCAGCTCTCGCACCGGCTCGACCGTGTCCAACACCTGCTCGACGGTCTGCGGCATCTCGGCCAGCTGCCTGATCACGTCCTCGATCTCGTCCCCGAACTTGTTGCCGCGCACCTGGGCGAGATACAGGCCGATCAGGTAGCAGGCCACCAGCTGGGTGAGGAACGTCTTCGTCGCCGCGACGCCGACCTCCGGGCCGGCGTGGGTGTACAAGGCGCCGTCGGACTCCCGCGGGATAGTCGAGCCGATGGTGTTGCAGATCGCTAGCACCCTGGCCCGCTGTTCCCTGGCATGGCGTACGGCCATCAGCGTGTCGAGCGTCTCACCGGACTGGCTGATGGCGATGACCAGCGTGCCGCGGTCCACCACCGGGTCGCGGTACCTGAACTCGCTGGCCAGCTCCACCTCGCAGGGCACCCGGGTCCAGTGCTCGATCGCGTACTTCGCGATCATGCCGGCGTGGTACGCGGTGCCGCACGCGATGATGACGATCTTGTCGACGTCGCGCAGCTCGTCGTCGTCGATGCGCATCTCGTCCAGGCTCAGCCGGCCGTCGGTGCCGACCCGGCCGAGGAGGGTGTCCGCCACCGCGCGCGGCTGCTCCTCGATCTCCTTCAGCATGAAGTACGGGTAGCCGCCCTTCTCGGCGGCGGAGAGGTCCCAGTCGACGTGGAACGGCTTGCCCGCGCTGACGGCGCCGGTGAAGTCGGTGACCCGCACCCCGTCGGCGCGCAGCTCGACGACCTGGTCGTCGGCGAGCTCGAGTGCTTCCCTGGTGTGCGCGATGAACGCCGCCACGTCGCTGGCCAGGAAGTTCTCCCCGTCGCCGAGGCCGACGACGAGCGGCGAGCTGCGCCTGGCCGCCACGACCAGGTCGGGGTCGTGCGTGGACGTCGCGACGAGGGTGAACGCACCGGACAGCCGGCCGCAGGCCGAGCGCATCGCCTCGGCCAGGTCCGCGCCAGGGCGCGCGAGCTCCTCCTCAAGCAGGTGCGCGACGACCTCGGTGTCGGTGTCCGAGGCGAGCGTGTGCCCGCGTTCGGTGAGCTCGAGCCGCAGCGCGGCGAAGTTCTCGATGATGCCGTTGTGGATCACCGCGGTGCTGCCGGTGCAGTCCACGTGCGGGTGTGCGTTCCTGTCGGTGGGGCCGCCGTGCGTCGCCCACCGGGTGTGCCCGATGCCCACCTGCCCGTCCGGCAGCGGCGACTCGTCCAGCACCTCGGTGAGAGCGGTCAGTTTGCCGGCCCGTTTGTCGGTGCTCAGCTTGCCGTCGGCGAGCAGCGCGACGCCCGCCGAGTCGTACCCGCGGTACTCCAGCCGGCGCAGCCCGCCGAGCACCACCTCGAGCGCACCCTGCCGGCCCGCGTAGCCCACGATTCCGCACATGCGGTCAACACTACGGGCCGCAGGAACGGCCCTCGCACGCCACCGTGAGCGTCAGCGATATGTAACCGCCCCGCTGCGTGATGTTCGCTGCGGTGACGGATTTTGCGCTGCCGGCTGGTCTTGATCCGGACCAACCACGACTTTCGGAGTGTCCGATGTTCGATTCCTTGCAGACCGCCGTCATCACCGGTGCCAGCCGCGGCTTCGGGTGCGCGATCGCCGCGGCGCTGGTCGCCGCGGGCGCCAGCGTCGTCGGTGTCGCCCGCGACGGGCAGCAGCTGCGCGCCGAGCTCGGCGAGGGCTTCATACCCGTCGCCGCCGATGCCACCGACGAGGCGCTCGCGCAGGACGTGATCCGCGAGCACCGCCCCGGCCTGCTCGTCCTCAACGCAGGGGCCGCGCCGCACATGGCGCCGGTGCACGAGCAGACCTGGGAGACGTTCGGCCGGAACTGGCATGTCGATACCCGGCACGTCTTCACCTGGACCAAGGCGGCGCTGCGGGAGCCGCTCGCGCCCGGCAGCGCGGTCGTCGCGATGCCGAGCGGAGCGGTGCTCGGCGGGTCCCCGCTCAGCGGCGGGTACGCCAGCGCCAAGGCCGCGATCAGGTACATCCGTGGCTATGCGGCGGAGGAGGCGGAGCGGGCCGGTCTGGACATCCGGTTCGTGGCACTGCTGCCGATGCTGACTCCGGCCGGCGGTGTCGGCTCGGTCGGAGTCGCGGGGCCGCGCGGCAGGGCGTCGACAGCGACACCTTCGTCGCAGGCATGCAGCCGGTGCTCACCGCGGACCAGGTCGCCAAGGCGGTCGTGGAGCTCCACGCGGACGCCGAAAGCGGTCCGGAGTACGTGGTCAGCGGCGCCGGGCTCGGCCCAGTCACCTGAGCCGCGACCTACAGTGGACGTCATCCCACCCTCGGGAGTTGCCGCGATGCCGTCGGACGCCGAGTTCGCCTCGTTGGCCGAGCCGTTCCGGCCGGAGCTGCTCGCACACTGCTACCGGATCCTCGGCTCGATCCACGACGCCGAGGACCTGGTGCAGGAGACGTACCTGCGGGCGTGGCGCGCGTTCGACCGGTTCGAGGGCCGCTCCTCGCTGCGGCGGTGGCTGCACAAGATCGCCACCATGGCCTGCCTCACCGCGTTGGACAACCGCTCCCGACGTCCCCTGCCTTCCGGACTGGCCGCGCCCGCCGACGACCACCGGGTGGCCATGGCCGCCCGCGAACCGTCGGTGCCGTGGCTCCAGCCGGCACCGGACGCGTTGTTCGGCGCCGACGACCCGGCAGCGATCGTGGCCGGACGGACCCGGGTGCGGCTCGCCTTCATCGCCGCACTCCAGTCGCTGCCGGCCCGGCAACGGGCGGTGCTCACGTTGCGCGACGTGCTGGCGTTCCGGACCGCCGAGGTCGCCGAGATGCTGGACACGACGCCCGCGGCATACGACAGCGCACTGCGACGCGCGCGGGCCCACCTGGCCGAGCCGGACGAGGAGACCAGGCGAAACCTCCTCGACGACTACGTGGACGCGTTCGCCAGGGCCGACCCCGACGCGCTGGTGCGGCTGCTGCGCGTCGACGTGGAGATGGAGATGCCGCCGATCCCGACCTGGTTCGCCGGCCAGCGAGCCGTCCTCGGGTTCCTGGCGGGTCGCGTACTATGTCGAAGCGGCCATTGGCGGATGGTACCACCAGCGCCAACGGCCAGCCCGCCTTCGTCGTACACGAGCGGGTGGGTGACGGTGGGTACGAGGGGTATGGCGTCCAGGTCCTGACCCTCATCGGGGCCAGGGTCGCCCGCATCACGGCGTTCAACGACCCGAGCCTGGTGCCGACCTTCGGTCTCGCACCCGCACTGGCGTGAGGCGTGCGGTCAGGTGCCGAGGTGGGTGCGGACGGCCTCGGCGAGGCGTTCGGCGACGGCGCCCGCCTCCTGCTCGGTCGGCGCCTCGACCATCACCCGCACCTTCGGCTCGGTGCCGCTTGGCCGCAACAGCACCCGCCCCCGGTCGCCGAGCTCTTCGGTGACCGCGGTGACGGCGGCACGCAGCTGCGGTGACGTGTCGACCCTGGACTTGTCCACCCCGGTGACGTTCACCAGCACCTGGGGCAGCCGCTGCACGACGCCGGCCAGCTCGGCCAGCGACCTGCCGGTCTGCGCCACCCTCGCCAGCAGGTGCAGCGCGGTCAGCACCCCGTCGCCGGTGGTGGCGTGGTCCAGCTGCACCAGGTGCCCGGACTGCTCGCCACCGAGGTTGTAGCCGCAGGCGCGCATCGCCTCGAGTACGTACCTGTCGCCGACGGCGGTCTCCACCACCTGCACCCCGGCGGCGGTCATCGCCTGCTTGAACCCCAGGTTGGACATCACGGTGGCGACGACCGCGTCGCCGCGCAGCTCGCCGCGCTCGCGCATGGCCAGCGCGAGCACCGCCATGATCTGGTCGCCGTCGACGACGTCGCCTTCGGCGGTCACCGCGAGGCAGCGGTCCGCGTCGCCGTCGAACGCGACGCCGGCGTGTGCGCCGTGCTCGACGGTCAGGGCCTGCAAGACCTCCAGGTGCGTGGAGCCACACTTGGCGTTGATGTTCAGGCCGTCCGGCTCGACGCCGATGGCGATCGGCTCCGCACCCGCCGTCCGCAGCGCGGCGAGCGCCACCCGGTACGCGGCACCGTGCGCGCAGTCGACGGCGACCCGCAGCCCGTCCAGCCGGTGCGGCAGCGTGCCGACCAGGTGGTCGACGTAGCTGTCGGCCTGGTCCTCGGCGCGGGTCACCCGGCCGACGTCCGCGCCGGTCGGCCGCGTCCACTGCTCGCCCAGGCGCGCCTCGACGGCGTCCTCGACCGCGTCCGGCAGCTTGACGCCGCCCCTGGCGAAGAACTTTATGCCGTTGTCCGGCGCCGGGTTGTGGCTCGCGGAGAGCATCACGCCGAGGTCGGCGCCCAGCTTGTCGGTGAGGTACGCGACCGCCGGGGTGGGCAGCACGCCCACCGTCATTACGTCGACGCCGGCACTGGCGAGGCCGGCCACCACGGCCGCCTCGAGGAACTCGCCGGAGGCCCTGGTGTCCCTGCCGACCACCGCGCGCAGGCGGTGCCCGACGAACGCCCCCGCCTCGCCCAGCACGTGGGCGGCGGCGACGGAGAGGTTGAGCGCGAGGTCAGCGGTCAGGTCCCGGTTCGCTACGCCGCGGACACCGTCGGTGCCGAACAGCCGGGCACGTTCCGGGACGTTCGAGTCGGTGCTGGCCACGTAACCGGCGACCGGGTCAGCGCTTGGAGTACTGCGGCGCCTTGCGGGCCTTCTTCAGGCCGTACTTGCGGCGTTCCTTAGCCCGCGGGTCGCGGGTCAGGAAGCGGAGCTTCTTCAGCGGACCGCGGTTCTCCGGGTCGATCTCGGCGAGCGCCCGGGAGATGGCCAGCCGCAACGCGCCGGCCTGGCCGCTGACGCCGCCGCCGTTCAGCCGGGCGACCACGTTGAACCGGCCCTCGGCCTCGAGCGTGTTGAACGGCTCCCGCACGTTCTGCTGGTGCACCTTGTTGGGGAAGTACACCTCGAGCGGGCGGCCGTTGATCTGCCAGGTGCCGTCGCCGGGGGTCAGCCGCACCCTGGCGATGGCGTTCTTCCGCCGGCCGGTGGCGATGGCGCTGCCGGTGACCACCGGGCGCGGCTTCGTGGCGTCACCCGCGGGTGCCGCGTCGGCCGGCGTCTCGCTGGTGAAGACGCCACCTTCGGGCGCCTCGACGGTCTCTTCGGCGTTGCTCGTCACGTCGTCGGCTACTGTCACTGCTCCACCTGGGTGATCTCGAAGGGCACCGGCTGCTGCGCGCGGTGCGGGTGCTCGGGTCCTGCGTACACCTTCAGCTTCTTCAGCATGCGCCGGCCGAGCCGGTTCTTCGGCAGCATGCCGCGGATGGCCTTCTCCACCGCACGCTCGGGGTGCTTCGAGAGCAGCTCCTCGTACGGCACGCTCCGCAGACCACCTGGGTAGCCGGAGTGGCGGTGCGCCAGCTTGTCCCGCCGCTTGTTGCCCGTCAACGCGACCTTCTCCGCGTTGACCACGACGACGAAGTCACCGCCGTCGACATGCGGGGCGAAGGTGGGCTTGTGCTTGCCACGCAGCAGCGTAGCCGCTTGGGTCGCGAGGCGGCCGAGAACGACGTCGTCCGCGTCGATCACATGCCATTGCCGCTCGATATCAGCGGGCTTCGGGCTGTACGTGCGCACGGGAATAGCCTTTGCTGTGGTTCTTGGTCGGGTGGGCGGCCGCCGTCTCCGGCGGCATGAGTCCGCGCCAGAGCGCGACACCGCCGCTCTAGCGTACCTGGCCGCCACAGACGCAGGCAAAACGGGGTGCTGTCAGCTGCGGACTACCCAGCGACGAATGCTCCCTTTACGGTACCAAGGCCAGCTAGGCTGGTGCGCCATGAGCGGCGGGACAGGACCAGACGGGCAGGATCCGGGCAATCAACCACCTGGTCCGCCATGGGGCAACGTGCCTCCTTGGCAACATGCCCAGCAAGAACAGCCACCGGAGCCCACCCAGGGCGGGTCGTACCCACCCCCGCCCGGCGGCGGTGAACAGCCACCGGGCGGGCCCGGCTACGGCGCCCCGCCGCCACAGGGACCACCGCCACAGGGACCACCGCCACAGGGACCACCGCCACAGGGAACACCGCCACAGGGACCACCGCCACAGGGACCAC
>WHTA01000070.1 GCA_009379825.1 Streptosporangiales bacterium | reverse complement strand
CGTCGGGCTGGCGGGATTTGAACCCACGACCTCGTCGACCCGAACGACGCGCGCTCCCAAGCTGCGCCACAGCCCGTGACTACAGGGAGTCTAGCGCCTCGGTTGGCGCCGTCGCGCGCGGGTTTCGCCTGGTGCGCTCGGCGCCGTCGGCGGTCCGGACAACGGCCCGTCACCAGGGGTTTGAACGCTCTGTGACGCTGCGATTTTTGAGACACGGCCGGACAGCGGACGATAACGTGGACACATCTGACAGAACCGAAAGCGCCATACCCCTGGTGAGCGCCTACGAACGGCGAGTAATATCTGCGGGGTCCGGGTATGAGACTCGCCCCTCGAACACCTTGTACTCGGTCAGCCCCAAGATTTCCATGCGAGACGATGGAGCTGATGGTGCTGCTCCGACCGGAGCTCGTCGATTCCTTCGGCGGGCCATCCTGGCATTCAGCGACGGACGCCCTGGTAGTGCGCGTTGCTGGACGTTCGAGGGACCTATCCACCGTTTGACGTGCCGCCGACAGGGACAAGAGGCAAATGAGCGACACAACCACTGAGTTCCGTATAGCCCGTCGTGGCTACGAACCCGCGCAGGTCGATGAACACATCCGCGAGCTGACTCAGGCTGTGGAGGTTGCTCGTCGTCAGTCCGTCGAGCTTGCTCGTCGGGTCGAGGAGCTCGAGTCGCAGCAAGGGGAGAGCGGGGAATCCACCGAGCCGACGTTCGCCGATCTCGGCGCTCGCGTCGGCCAGATGTTGACCCTGGCCCAGGAAGAGGCAGCAGAGATCCGCGCGAGCGGTACCTCGGACGCCGAGCAGTGCCGCAAGGAAGCCGAGCAGATGGCGATGCAGGTCCGCGACGAAGCGGACAAGTACGCCGAGGAGAAGCGCTTCCAGGCCGAGGCCGAGCACGAGGAAGTGATCGCCGCCGCCAAGCAGAAAGCTGCGGAGATCCGCGAGCAGGCGAAGAAGGACGCGGCGAGCCGGCGCGGCGAGGCCGAGGCCATCTTCGAGAAGCAGCGGGCGAAGGCCGCGAAGGCGGCTGCGGAGTTCGAGACGAACCTCGCGCAGCGCCGCGAGCGGGCCGAGCAGGCGCTGGCCGAGCGTACCCAGGCTGCCGAGGCGCACCTGGTGTCCGTGCAGGAGCGCGCTGAGCGCACCCGGGCGGACGCCGAGCAGATCCACGAGGAGGCGTCGGCGAAGGCCGAGCGGCTCGTCGAGGACGCGCAGCGCAGGGCGCGGGAGATGATCACCGAGGCGACCGGCCGCGCCGAGCGGCTGCGTGCCGAGTCCGAGCGCGAGCTCGCCGCGGTCGCGCAGCGCAGGGACAGCATCAACGCGCAGCTGGCGAACGTCCGGCAGATGCTCTCCACGCTGCTTGGTGGGCAGTCGTCGAACGACCTGTTCAACGAGCTGTCCACGGACGGCGAGGACGAGGGCGCGAAGGAGCAGGCGAGCAGCAGCTCCAGCTCCAGCTGAGCACGACCGGCCCCTGACGGCCGGGGCGGGGCCTGATCGACACGACTGGACGGCGGTAGGCGGCACGCGGCGGCGCCGCCACCGCCGTTCAGTCGTTGTGCGTGTGGGCCCTAGTGCCGCGGGGTGAGGGTGACGAGGCTCGCCTCCGGCGGGCAGGCGAACCGGAACGGCGCGTACGGCGACGTGCCGAGCCCGGCCGAGACGTGCAGCCAGGCACTGTGGTGCCTGGACAGACCCTTGGCGCGGGCGGGCTCGAGGCCACAGTTGCTGACCAGCGCCCCGTAGCCGGGCACACAGACCTGCCCGCCGTGCGTGTGGCCGGCGAACAGCGCCTGGTAGCCGTCGGTGGCGAACCGGTCGAGGACCGCGGGCTCGGGCGAGTGGAGCACGCCGAGGTGCGCGGTCGCGGTGTCGTCGACGGCGCCGGCGACGTCGTCGTACCGGTCCAGGCCGATGTGCGAGTCGTCCACGCCGGCCAGCTGCAGCGTGTGCTCGCCGATGTGGAGCGTGCCGCGCCGGTTGTTCAGGTCGAGCCAGCCGCGGGCCGTCATGGCCTCGCCGAGCTCCCGCCACGGCAGGGTGGGCTGGCGTACCGGTTCGACCTGCTCCCGGTCGGTGGGCAGCAGATACCGCAGCGGGTTCTTCAGCTTCGGGGCGTACCGGTCGTTGGAGCCGAAGACGAACGCGCCCGGCAGGTCGAGCAGCGGGTCGATGGCGTAGCGGAACGCCGGCAGCGCCTCCGGGTGCGAGATCGAGTCGCCGGTGTTGATGACCAGGTCCGGTTTCAGCTCGGCCAGGTCGTGCAGCCACGCGATCTTGCGCAGCTGGTTCGGCGTGAGGTGGGCGTCGGAGATGTGCAGCACCTTCAGCGGGTGGGTCCCGGGTGCGAGGACCGGCATCTCGAGGTGGCGCAGCCGGAACGCGTTGCGTTCGATGACGGTGGCGTACGCCACCGTGGCGGCGCCGACGCCGAGTACGGCCAGCGGGATCGTACGGGCGATGGAGGAACGCATCGGGACATGATCTCGCAGCCGGTCAGCGACCTGGAAGAATGGTCCGATGGCATCGCTGAAAGAGCAGCTGCAGCAGGATCTGACCGCCGCGATCAAGGCACGTGACGAGGTGAGCCGCAGCACCATCAGGATGGCGCTGACCGCCGTGAACACCGAGGAGGTCGCGGGCGCGGCGTCCCGGTCGCTGACCGACGACGAGGTGCTGGCGGTCCTGGCCGCGGAAGCGAAGCGGCGCCGGGAGAGCGCCGACGTCTACACGCAGAACGGTCGTGTGGAGCTCGCCGAGCGGGAGCTCGTCGAGCTGGAGGTGCTCGAGCGGTACCTGCCGAAGCAGCTGGGCGACGACGAGCTGGGCGCGGTCATCGACGAGGTGATCGCCGAGACCGGCGCGGACAGCCCCAAGCAGATGGGCGCGGTGATGAAGGCCGTGCTCGCGAAGGTGGGCAACCAGGCGGACGGCAAGCGGGTGTCGGCGCTGGTGAAGGCCAAGCTCACCGGCTGACCGCAGGCACACCCTGTGCCGGCCATGTCCTGGCCCGGCTGACCGCTCCGTGCACACCGGCGACCCCACCGGCGTCGAGATCCTGTGCTGGCTGCAGGCGCGGCCGCCCGCCCCTCACCGACGCCCCCGTGGGTTGGTGAACCCGAGACGGTCCGGGCAGCTGCCGCCACGGGGCTGCGCGCAGTGGTCGGCCACGGATGGTCGCCGACCCGGAAATGGAACCGCCCGAGGCGGTCCGGGGGCGCTGCTGCCCGAGACCGCTGGCGGTGGTCGGCGAGGAAGCGGTCGCCGACCGCAGGCACGGCTGCCCGAGGTGGTTGCTGCCACGGGGCTGCTGGCGGTGGTAGGGCGGGGATGGTCGCTGGCTGCAGGCGCGGCCGTCCGAGGTGGCTGCCACGAGGGCCGTTCGCGGGGGGTCGGGTAGGGGTGACCGCCGGCCGCTGGAATAAAACCGCCCCGGGGGTGGTGCCCGGGGCGGTCGTTGGTCAGGGGTCCGGTTTGTTGGATCGGGGTGGCCAGCTCGGTTTGTCGCCGTCTGATGACGGTTTGTCCGTGGGTTCCTTCTTGTCGCCACCGCTGACGAAGATCGTCACCGTGGAACCGGAGCGGGCTTGGCTGCCGGCGCCCGGCGTGGTGTGGGCCACCTGACCTTCCGGCTGGTCGGACTCCACCTTGGCGGGATCGACCACGGGCTGGAAGCCCTGATCCTGCAGCGTCGCGCTGGCGTCATCGGGGCTCATCCCCGTGACGTCGGGCACCGGGATGGTGAGGTGCACTTCCCGTTCCAGCTTGTCGGGCGGGTTGCCGAACGTTCGCGGCTTCTTGCCCTTGTGCATGCCGTACATGGCGTCGCGCCAGATCGGTGCGGCGTCCTTGCCGAAGCCGGACGCGATACGTGGCCCGAGGTCGGCGCCCCGCAGCGGGTACTTGTCGACGCTGACCGGTGAGGCGAGCGACACCGAGGTGGCCATCTGCGGCGTGTACCCGGAGAACCAGCCGGCGCGGTTGTCGTTCGTGGTACCGGTCTTGCCGGCGGCCTGCCGGCCGGGCAGCCCGAAGCCGGGGGCCGTGCCGCCGGGCTGGAACACGCCCTGCATGGCGCTCGCCACCGCGTTCGCCGCGCCCTTCCGCATCGCCTGCTTGCAGTCCGGTTGCAGCCCCGGGATCTTCTTGCCGTTGGCGTCGAGGACGTGCTCGAACGGCGTCGGCTTGCAGTATTTGCCCTCGTACCCGAACGCGGCGTACGCGGCCGCGACGTGCAGCGGGTCGACGGTGTCGGCGCCCAGGGTGAGCGAGGGCAGCTGGTTCAGCGGCTTGCCGGTGGCGCTCTGGACCATGCCGAGCTTCTTCGTCATCCGCCAGGTCTTGCACAGCCCGACCTCGGCCTCGAGTTTGACGAAGAACGTGTTGACCGACTTGGCCGTACCTTCGGGCAGCGTGTACGTGCCGGTGTCGTCCTCCCCGGCAGCGTTGCCGACCGACGGGTAGGTGATGGTGTTCCCGTCGCAGGTCTTGAACGGCATGTTGCTGAGGCTGCCGGGTGCTTGGATCTCGAAGCCCAGCGGGATGCCGTCCTGCAGCGCCGCGGCGAGGGTGAACGGCTTCGCGTTGGAGCCGAACTGGGTGCCGAGACCGCCGCCGTGCGCCCGGTCGACCGCGGTGTTGAAGTTGAGCTGCTTGCGCTTCGGGCTCTTGTTGGTGGTGAAGTCACGCGAGACCACCATGGCCCGCACCTTGCCGGTGCCCGGCTGGACGCTGGCCAGCGAACCGACGATGTGCGATCGCTTGGCGACGTTCCTGCGCATCGCCTTGTGCGCCTGCCGCTGCGCCTTCGGGTCGAGGCTGGTCTTGATGGTGAGACCGCCGCTGAACAGCAGGTTGCTCCTGGCCGTGCGGGTGGAGCCGAACGCCGGGTCGCTCTTCACCGACTCGACGACGTACTGGCAGAAGAAGCCGCTGATCTTGCCGGCCTTCTCGCAGGTGTTGGGGAAGTCCTTGACCTTCAGCTTGAGGTCCTTGTCCTTCGCTTCGTCGGCCTCTTTCTGGCTGATCGACCCGGTGTCGGCCATCCGCTGCAGTACCCGGTCGCGGCGCGACTTGGCGACGTCCGCGTGCTTGGTCGGGTCGTAGGCGTACGGGCTGCGGACGAGGCCGGCGAGCAGCGCGGCCTGGTCCAGCTCCAGGTCCGCCGCCGACTTGCTGAAGAAGTGCTGTGCGGCCGCCTCGATGCCGTAGGCGCCGTCGCCGAAGTACGCGATGTTCAGGTACCGCTCGAGGATCTCGTCCTTGGAGTATTTCTTCTCCATCGTGACGGCGAACCGGAGCTCCTGGAGCTTCCTGGCGTAGCCCTTGATGCCACTGCGGACGACGACTTCCTTGTACTGCTCAGGGGTCTTGGCCTGCTCCACCTGGACCTGCTTGACGTACTGCTGTGTCAGGGTCGAACCGCCCTGGGTGCTGCCACCGGACTGGTTCTGCGCCAGGGCGCGCATGGTGCCCTTGAAGTCGAGCGGCCCGTGCTCGTAGAACCGGGCGTCCTCGATGGCGATGATCGCCTTCCGCATGATCGGGTCGACCTTCTCCAGCGGCACGTTGACCCGGTACTCCTGGTAGAACGACGCGAGCTCGTTGCCGTTCTTGTCCAGCACGCGGGAGCGCTCGGGCAACGGAGGCGTTGCGAGGTCGCTCGGCAGGGACTCGAAGCTGTCCGCCCCGGTCTTGCCGAGCAGGCCGGCGCCGCCGACTGCGGGGAGCGCGATGCCTGCCACGAGCACGCCCGCGACCAGGCTCAGGACGACCAGGAGCGCGAGGCTACGCAACGTGTGGATAGGTGTGAAGCTGCCAGACACTCAACCACTGTAAGCCACCGACCCGGCCGGTTGGCTGCGGCATCGAAGGCCACTACCACATTGTTCTGATGCCTGGAAAGTGGCTGGACGGCTGCTGGAGTCGCTGTTCACCGGGTATGTCGTCACCGGCCGCGTTCGGGTATCGACGCAACCGTGATGACTAGTCAATTAGGACTACGACAGATGGCCGGTGTGAGGGATTACCCAGTGTGAGCGAGGTTCTTAGCCTGTACGCAGTACCGGGGGCGGCACATTTCGGGGGAAGACGGGGAATTGCCCGATGACATGGAACGAAACGTGGGCACTTTCTGCCGCCTGCAAGGGTGGCGACCCGGACAGGTTGTTCGTCCGAGGCGCGGAACAGAATCATGCAAAGCGTATCTGCACGAGCTGCCCGGTACGTACGGAATGCTTGGCCTACGCACTCGACCATGGCATGGAGTACGGAGTGTGGGGTGGCATGACCGAACGTGAACGACGGTCGCTGCTGCGTCAGCGCAGCGACGTGCGCTCATGGCGGAACCTGCTAGAGGCCGCCCGTTCCGACTGGGAAGCCACCGAGGTCGCGTAGCTCCCTTTCAGTGGTCGCCGAGGGCGGTGCCGACCCGCCTGAGGTCGGCCAGGTCGTGTACGTCGGTCGGCAGTGCGGGCACGTCGACGATCGGGATGCGTGGGTGCGCGGCGACGAAGCCGTCGCGCAGCCGCTCCTCCCTGGCGCGCAGGACGACGCGGTCGGCGTGCAGCCGTAGGGCGGCCGCCGCGAGCGGCTGGGTGCCGCTCTCCTGGAGCAGCTCCGCCGCTGCCGCGCTGCGGTCCGCGCTGAGCCGGATGCGGCCGGCGGCCTGGCCGGGGAGGCCGGGGTCGAGCGGGTGTACGCGGTTGAGCACCAGCCCGGCCAGCGGCATCGAGTCGCGGCTGAGCCGTTCCACGAAGTACGACGCCTCCCGTAGCGCGTCCGGCTCTGGGGCGGCGACGACCAGGAATGCGGTGCCGCTCGCCTGCAGCAGCCGGTACGTAGCGTCGGCGCGTTCCCTGAACCCGCCGAACATGGTGTCGAGGGCAGTGACGAAGGTCTGCGCGTCCTTCAGCAGCTGCGTGCCGAGCACCTTGGTGAGTGCCCCGGTGACCATGCCGAACCCGGCGGTGAGCATCTTCAGGTAGGTGCGCCCGCCGCTCTTCGCCGGGCCGACGAGCAGCCGGATGAACCGGCCGTCGAGGAACCGGCCGAGCCGCTCCGGCGCATCCAGGAAGTCCAGTGCCGACCTGCTCGGCGGGGTGTCCACGACGATCAGGTCCCACTCGTCCGCGGCGCGCAGCTGGCCGAGCTTCTCCATCGCCATGTACTCCTGCGTGCCGGCGAAGCCGGCCGACAGCGACTGGTAGAACGGGTTCGCGAGGATCTGGCTGGCCCGCTTGGGATCGGTGTGCGCCTCGACGATCTCGTCGAAGGTGCGCTTCATGTCGAGCATCATCGCCCACAGGTCGCCGCCGGCCGACGTGTCGACGCCCGGCACCCGCCTGGGCACGTTGTCCAGCTCGGCGAGCCCCATCGACTGCGCCAGCCGCCTGGCCGGGTCGATGGTGAGCACGACGGTGCTCCTGCCCAGCTCCGCGGCCCGCAGCCCGAGCGCCGCCGCGGTGGTCGTCTTGCCGACGCCGCCGGAGCCACAGCAGACCACGATCCTCGTCCGCCGGTTCGCGAGCAGCTTGTCGACGGCCAACCGGCTGCGCGCGGTCTTCGTGGGGCTCATCGCCGGGTCCAGTTGGCGACTTGCTCCTCGATCGCCTCTGCCAGTTCGTGCAGGGCGCCGATGTCCACGCCGTGCGGCAGGAACGGTAGCTCGATCGTCGGTCGGTCGAGTTTCTCCAGGGTCTCGCGGGCCTCGTCCTCCGCGCTTACCCGGAGGGCGTGGTCGGTGAGCTCGGCGGCGAGCGCCCGTACGGCCTCGGCGCTGGGGTTCAGCCGGGCGGTGGTGAGGCCGGCCTGCAGCGCGTCGGTGTCCACCTCGCCGCGTGCCGCGGCCGCGAGCTGCGCGGTGGGCAGCAGCCGGTTGCGGGTCATGTTCACGACGACCGCGCCGGTCGCGATGCCGGTCTGCTCCAGCTCCGCGACGCCGTCGACGGTCTCCTGCACCGGCATCTCCTCCAGCAGCGAGACGAAGTGCACCGCCGTCTGCGCGGACCTGATCACGCCGAGCACCAGGTCGGCGTGGGTACGTACGGGGCCCATCCGGGCGATGCCCGCGACCTCGTTGGACACGTTCAGGAACCTGGCGATCCGGCCGGTCGGCGGTGCGTCGACGACGACCGCGTCGTACGCGTAGCCGCTGCCGCTGCGCCGCCGTACGGACTCGGCCGCCTTGCCGGTGAGTAGGACGTCGCGCAGGCCGGGCGCCACGGTGGTGACGAAGTCGACCACGCCGAGCCGTTCCAGGCTGCGGCCCGCGCGGCCGAGCTTGTAGAACATGTCCAGGTAGTCGAGCAGCGCGGCCTCCGGGTCGACGGCCAGCGCGTACACCTCGCCGCCGTCGCGGGCGACGGCCACCCGCCGCTCCTCGTACGGCAGCGGTGCCACGTCGAACAGCTGCGCGATGCCCTGCCGACCCTCGACCTCGACGAGCAGGGTGCGCCTGCCCTCGGCGGCCAGTGACAGGGCGAGCGCGCCGGCGACCGTGGTCTTGCCCGTGCCCCCCTTGCCGGTGACGAAGTGCAGGCGGGTCTCGCCCCACCCACTGCCCGCCGCCGGAGTCGTCTCGCTCCCCACGACGTCCAGGTTAGGGCCCCTACCGGGTCGAGTGACGAGGTGACAAAGATAGATAGCCTATGTATATAGTTTGCCCGTGAAGACACAGGTCTCGACCTCGGACCTCGCGGCATCGCTGGTCAGCCTCAGCGGTCAGCTGATCCGCGTGGTCGGTGCGAAGACGCAGGTCGCGATGTCCACGACCCAGGCCAGGGTGCTGGCCAGGCTGCGTGACGACGGGCCGCAGCGGGTCACCGAGCTGGCCAGGGCAGAGCGCTGCACACAGCCGTCGATGACGACGCTCGTGGATCGGTTGGCACGCGCCGGGTGGGCCGCCAAGCGGGCCGACGACGCGGACGGCCGGGCGGTGCTCGTCGGGATCACCGACGAGGGCCTGCGGCAGGTAGCCGCGACCAAGGCGGCGATGGCGAAGGTGTTCGAGCCGCACCTGGAGCAGCTCGACGCCACCCAGCTGGAGCAGCTGACCAGCTACACCGAACTGCTGCAACGGATGATGGAGGACCTCGACAACTGATGAGCGTGGGGACGAGCAACGACACCGCGGAAAGACCCAGCATTCTCCGGCAGCCCAAGGCCGTGTGGGCGGTGGCGTTCGCCAGCGTCATCGCGTTCATGGGCATCGGGTTGGTCGACCCGATTCTGAAACCCATCGCGGAACAGCTCGACGCCTCGCCGTCCCAGGTCTCCCTGCTGTTCACCAGCTACCTGCTGATCATCGGCGTAGCCATGCTGGTGACCGGCGTCATCTCCAGCCGGATCGGCTCGAAGAAGACGCTGCTAGCCGGGCTCGTGCTCATCGTCGTGTTCAGCGCGCTGGCCGGCGCGTCCGACACCATCGGCCAGATCATCGGCTTCCGCGCCGGCTGGGGGCTGGGCAACTCGCTGTTCATCGCGACCGCGCTCTCGGCCATCGTGGGCTCGGCCAGCGGCGGGGTGGCGAGCGCGATCATCCTGTACGAGGCCGCGCTCGGCGTCGGTATCGCCAGCGGCCCGCTGGTCGGCGGCCTGCTCGGTGAGATCAGCTGGCGCGGGCCGTTCTTCGGCGTCGCCGTGCTCATGGCGGTCGCCTTCATCATCACCATGGTCCTGCTGCCGAAGGGCGAGGCGCCGGTATCGCGCAGCTCCCTGCTCGACCCGTTCCGTGCGTTGCGGCACCGGTCGCTGCTCACCGTCGGCATCACGGCCCTCTGCTACAACTTCGGCTTCTTCGCGCTGCTCGCGTACACGCCGTTCCCGCTCGCCATGGGCGCGCTTGAGATCGGGTTCGTCTTCTGCGGCTGGGGCATCGGTGTCGCGGTGTCGTCGGTGTTCGTCGCGCCGCTGCTGCAGCGCAGGTTCGGCACCATGCCGGTGCTGCTCACGGTGCTTGCGGCATTCGCCGCCGTGCTCGCCGTGATGGCGATCGGTACGGACAGCAAGCCGGTGCTCGTCGCCTGCGTGGTGACCAGCGGACTCCTGATGGGCGTGAACAACACCCTGATCACCGAGACGGTCATGGTCGCCGCGCCGGTCGAGCGGCCGGTCGCGTCCGCTGCGTACAGCTTCGTCCGGTTCACCGGCGGCGCGACCGCGCCCTGGCTGGCGGGCAAGCTCGGCGAGACCTTCAACCCGCACCTGCCGTTCTGGGTCGGCGCGGCAGTGGTGCTGGTGGCGTTCGTCGTGCTCAGCACCGGCCGGCGGGTGCTCGCCCACGTGGACGACCATCGCCCTAGGGGAGCGCCGGCCATGACGGTAGGGTCGCGCACATGACGAAGTGGGAATACGCAACTGTGCCGCTGCTCATCCACGCCACGAAGGAGATCCTGGACACCTGGGGCGAGGACGGGTGGGAGCTCGTCACGGTCGTTCCCGGTCCCAACCCGGAGAACGTGGTGGGCTACCTGAAGCGGGAGAAGGCCTGATGACGACGCCAGAACAGCGCCTCGCCGAGCTCGGTCTCGAACTGCCGGCCGTCGTGCCGCCCGTCGCCTCGTACGTGCCCGCGGTGGTCAGCGGGTCGTACGTCTACGTCTCGGGCCAGGTGCCCATCGTGGACGGTGAGCTGGCGGTCGCCGGACGTCTCGGCGTGGACGTGGACGTGGACGAGGCGAAGCAGGCGGCGCGCACCTGCGCGCTCAACGCGCTCGCTGCCGTGAAGTCCGTGACCGGCGACCTCGACAAGGTCAAACGCGTGGTCAAGCTGCTCGGCTTCGTGAACAGCGCGCCCGACTTCGCGCAGCAGCCGCAGGTGGTGAACGGCGCCAGCGACCTGCTCGGCGAGGTGTTCGGCGAGCGCGGGCAGCACGCCCGCAGCGCGATCGGTGTCGCCGCGTTGCCACTGAACGCGCCGGTCGAGGTCGAGATGATCGTCGAGGTGTAACCGCATGCCGCAGCGCTGGCCGTCATCGGGGGAGTTCGTCGAGGAGGCGCGGCGCGCGAAGGAGTCAGGCGCGCCGATCGTGCCGGCTCGCGACGCCGCGACCGTGATGCTGCTGCGCGACGGCAGCCGCGGCATCGAGGTGTACCTCCTGCGGCGGGTGCTGTCGATGGCGTTCGCCGCCGGCATGTACGTGTTCCCCGGCGGCCGGGTGGACGCCAGGGACGGCGACACGGAGATCGGCTGGGTCGGGCCGCCGCGGTCGGCCTGGGCGGACGCGCTCGGGGTGCCGCCGGACACGGCGGCGGCCCTGGTCTGCGCCGCGTGCCGGGAGACGTTCGAGGAGTCCGGCGTGCTGCTCGCCGGCCTCGGCGCGCACGACGTGGTCGCGGACACGACCGGGGACGACTGGGAGGCGGACCGCGCGGCGCTCGTGGACCGGTCGCTGGCGTTCGCCGAGATGCTGCACCGGCGCGGCCTCGTGCTGCGTACGGACCAGCTGCGGGCCTGGTCGCGGTGGGTCACGCCGGTCCTCGAGCCGAGGCGCTACGACACCAGGTTCTTCGTCGCGGCGATGCCGGAAGGGCAGCGCACGAGGGACGTCGGCGGCGAGGCCGACCGGGTGGCCTGGCTGCGGCCGGCGGACGCGCTCGACGGCAAGAAGCGCGGCGAGATGCAGCTGATGGTGCCGACCGAGTCGACGCTGATGGAGCTGGCCGACCACGCGACCGTCGACGACGTCCTCGCGGCCGCCGACGAGCGCGGGCGGATCGCGCCGGTCATGCCGGAGCTGGAGTTCACCGACGACGGCGCTGTGGTCGTGGTCCCCGACGCAGAAGACGGTGCGGCGTCCTGATGGGGATCGACGGCGCCGGCACTGCCAGGGCGCAGTGCGTGCTCGCGCCCAACCCGTCGCCGATGACCCTGGACGGCACCAACACGTTCGTGCTGGCCGAGCCCGGCGCCACCGAGGCGGTGGTCGTCGACCCCGGCCCGGCGGACGACGGCCACCTGCAGCGGGCCGCGGAGCAGGCCACGCGCGACGGCCGCCGGGTCGCGGTCGTCCTGCTCACCCACGGGCACCTGGACCACTCCGAGGGCGCGGCCCGCTTCGCGGAGCTGGTCGGTGCGCCACTACGTGCCGCCGACCCGCAGCTGTGCGCGGGCGGCGAACCGTTGGCCGACGGCGAGCGCATCGACGTGGCGGGGCTGGTCATCGACGTGCTGGCGACCCCTGGGCACACCACGGACTCGGTCAGCTACCACCTGCCCGCCGACGCCGCCGTGCTCACCGGTGACACCGTGCTCGGACGCGGCACGACCGTCGTCACGCACCCGGACGGCGACCTCGGCGCGTACCTCGGCTCCCTGCACCGGCTGCGCGAGCTGGTGACCGCGCAGGCGGTGACGACGTTGCTGCCCGCACACGGGCCGATGCTCGCCGACCCGGCCGCGGTGCTCGACGGGTACCTGGCACACCGCGCGGAACGGCTGGACCAGGTGCGGGCGGCGGTAGCGGCCGGTCACCGCACCGCGATGGACGTGGTGCGGTCGGTGTACGCCGAAGTCGACCAGCGGGTCTGGCCGGCGGCCGAGCAGTCCGTCAACGCCCAGCTCGACTACCTGCGGGCCCGCGGGGAGCTCTGAAGCGAGGGAGCTGAGGAGCGAGCCGGAGGTACGGCTCGGGCCTGCTCGCGTCGGTGTGTTGCCGCGTCCGCGCGAGACGTGCCGTAGGTGCGTGTGCGAAGCGGGTACCTAGCCCGTCAGACCCGGGCGCGGCGGCTGAGGCGCTCCTCGTCGAGCAGGATGACCGCGCGGGGCTCGATGCGTAGCCAGCCGCGGTTGGCGAAGTCGGCGAGCGCCTTGTTCACCGTCTCCCTGGATGCGCCGACCAGCTGGGCCAGCTCCTCCTGGGTGAGGTCGTGCTCGACGTGGATGCCTTCCGCGGACGCCCGGCCGAACTTCCTCGACAGCACGAGCAGCTGGCGCGCCACCCGGCCGGGTACGTCGGTGAACACCAGGTCGGCCATCAGCTCGTTGGTACGGCGCAGCCGCTGCGCAAGGGCGCGGAGCAGGTGCATGGCCACGTCCGGGTGGGCGCTGATCCACGGCCGCAGCTCCTTGTGCGACAGGGCAGCCAGCTCGCTGTCCGAGATTGCGACCGCGGAGGACGTACGTGGGATCGGGTCGAACAGGGACAACTCACCGAACATCTCGCCGGGGCCGATGACGGCCAGCAGGTTCTCCCTGCCGTCCGCCGACGCCTTGACGAGCTTCATCTTGCCGGTGAGCACGACATAGACCTTGTCGCCGTCGGTCCCCTCCCGGAACAGGGTGTCGCCACGCTGCACCCGTGCTGAGGACAGTTTGCTGAGCAGCTCGCCGGCACCGTCGTCGTCCAAGCCGGCGAACAGCGGAGCACGGCGCAGTGTCTCGATGTCCACCCTGCGTGCCTCCTCATCCGCCATCGATGATCCAAGTTTCCCATCAGGCCGGTGCCATGCTCCGCGCAGGACACCTCGTACCGGTACGTTCCGGGTAGCTGCCGCCAACGCGGGCCGTCTCACCAAAAACGTAGGGTATCGGTGTGGCACAGAAAACCTCGCCTGAACCGCTGGTCAAGTCTCCCGCGAAGCGCAGCAAATTCGCAGGTGAGACACGTCTTGCCCGCGTACGACGGGCTCGCAGGATCAACCGCGAGCTGGCCGAGTTGTATCCAGACGCGCACTGTGAGTTGGATTTCCGCAGCCCGCTCGAGCTGCTCGTCGCCACCATCCTGTCCGCGCAGTGCACGGACAAGCGGGTGAACGAAGTCACGCCGAAGCTGTTCGCGAGGTACCCGTCGGCGGAGGACTACGCGGCCGCGAACCCGGAGGAGATGGAGGAGCTGATCAAGTCGACCGGCTTCTTCCGGGCCAAGACCAAGTCCATCATCGGCCTCGGCAACGCGCTGGTGGCGGAGCACGGCGGGGAGGTGCCGGGCAAGCTCGACCAGCTGGTGAAGCTGCCCGGCGTGGGCAGGAAGACGGCGAACGTCGTGCTCGGCAACGCGTTCGACGTGCCAGGCCTGACCGTGGACACGCACTTCGCGCGGTTGACCCGCAGGTTCGGCTGGACCACGGAGACCGACCCGGTGAAGATCGAGCACGAGGTCGCGGCGCTCATCCCGCGCAAGGAGTGGACGATGCTGTCGCACCGGCTGATCTGGCACGGCCGGCGCGCCTGCCACGCACGGAAGCCGGCGTGCGGCGCCTGCGCCATCGCCGCGCTCTGCCCCGCGTACGGCGAGGGCGAGACCGACCCGACGCGTGCCGCGAAGCTGCTGAAGTCCCCCTCGCAGATGGCTCCGTGACGGTGCGACGCTGGCGTACCTGCCTGGCGGTGGTCGCAGCGGCGGCCGCGGTGCTCGCCGGGTGCGGCGGCGACGAGCAGCGGCCGCGGCGTACGCCGGCGGCGGCGTCCGCCGATCCCAGTCTGCTGGCGAAGGCGGACCTACAGCGCTGCCCCGAGGTGGCCGACGAGCCGGCCACCGGGGACGACGCGCTCCCGGCAGTCACGCTGCCGTGCCTGGGTGACGGGCCGGCAGTGTCGTTGCGCGGCCTGCGCGGACCGCTGGTGCTGAACCTGTGGGCGACCTGGTGCGAGCCCTGCCGCGCCGAGGCGCCGTTGTTCCAGCGGCTGCACGCGGCTGGTAAGCAGGTGACCGTGATGGGTGTCGACTCGAAGGACCGCAGCCGCGACGCCGCGCTCGCGTTCGCCGGCGACCGCGGGCTGCGTTACCCGTCGCTGTACGACCAGAAGGGCCGCACGATGGCCGCCGCGCGAGCGGGCAACGGCCTGCCGATCACGCTGTTCGTGGACCGGCGGGGCACCGTCACCCACCGCAAGATCGGGCCGTACGAGACCTACGGGGAGTTGACCGACGACGTGGAGGAACACCTGGGGATGCGCGCATGACGTGCGGTGATGCCGTACACGCGGCGCCGGCCTGGCTGCACCAGCTGCTCGCCGCGGCGCACGACACCCTCCCTGACCAGCTGAACAGGCACGCACCGCAGGACGGGGGCGGTCGGCAGGCGGCCGTGCTCATCCTGTTCGGGTACGGTCCGGCCGGTCCCGACGTACTGCTCGTGCAGCGCAGCGACGGCCTGCGGTCGCACGCCGGTCAGCCGGCGTTCCCCGGCGGCGCGATCGACCCCGGCGACGACGGGCCGGCGGCCGCGGCCGTGCGGGAAGCCGCGGAGGAGACCGGGCTCGACCCCGCAGGCGTGGACGTGCTGGCGCATCTGCCCAAGCTGCACGTGTCGGTCAGCGGCTTCGTGGTCACCCCGGTCATCGGCTGGTGGCGGCGGCCGAGCGAGGTGTACGCCGCCGACCCGGTCGAGACCGCCGCGGTGGCGCGCGTACCGATCGCCGAGCTGGTCGACCCGGCCAACCGGTTGCGGGTACGGCACCCGCGCGGGCACATCGGCCCGGCGTTCCGGGTGCGCGACATGCTCGTCTGGGGCTTCACCGGCGGCCTACTCGACCGAGTGCTCGAACTCGGCGGCTGGGCCCGCCCATGGCCGCGCGGCCCCGCCGAGGACCTACCGGAGGACCGCCTCCGGCTGTCCATGCGTAACGCCCCGCCCCCCGACCCCTGACCGCCGCGGCCCCGGCTCCACCCGGGTCAACGGTTGGCGGTGAGGTCCAGGGCGATGTCGACGATCATGTCCTCCTGGCCGCCGACGAGTTTGCGCCGTCCTACCTCCACAAGGATGTCCCTGGTGTCCAGCCCGTACTCCGTGGCCGCCGCCTCGGCGTGGCGGAGGAAGCTGGAGTACACGCCGGCGTAGCCGAGCGTCAGGGTCTCCCGGTCGACGTGCACCGGGCGGTCGCGCATCGGGCGCACCAGGTCGTCGGCGGCGTCCTGCAGGGCGAACAGGTCGCAGTCGTGCTTCCAGCCCTGCAGGTTGGCCACCGCCACGAACGGCTCGATCGGGCAGTTCCCCGCGCCCGCGCCCTGCCCGGCCAGCGCGGCGTACACGCGGTACGCGCCCTCCTCGACGGCCGCGACGGAGTTCGCCACGCCGAGCGACAGGTTCTCGTGCGCGTGGATGCCGACCTCCGTGTCCCGGTCGAGCACGTCGCGGTAGGCGCGAATGCGGTCCCTGACGCCCGTCATGGTCAGCCGGCCGCCGGAGTCGGTCACGTAGACGCAGTGCGCGCCGTACGACTCCATCAGCTTCGCCTGGTTCGCCAGCTCGGCGGCCGGCGCCATGTGGCTCATCATCAGGAACCCGAACACGTCCATGCCGAGGTCGCGGGCGACGGCGATGTGCTGCGCGGCGATGTCGGCTTCCGTGCAGTGCGTGGCTATCCGAACCGACGCGACGCCGAGGTCGCGGGCGCGTTTCAGGTCGTCGACGACGCCGATGCCGGGCAGCAGCAGGGTGGTCAGCCTGGCGTTGCGCACGACCTCGGCGGCGGCAGCGAGCCACTCCCAGTCGGTGTGTGCGCCGGGACCGTAGGTGAGGCTGGACCCGGCGAGCCCGTCGCCGTGCGACACCTCGATGGCGTCGACGCCGGCGGCGTCCAGCGCCGCGGCGACGGCCCGTACCTGGTCGACGGAGTAGCGGTGCCGCACGGCGTGCATGCCGTCGCGCAACGTCACGTCCTGGATGTAGAGCTGGTCCTGCGTCATGCGGAGACCTCCTCGCCGTGCCGCGCGGCCAGTCGCTCGCCGACGCGCAGCGCGGCGGACGTCATGATGTCCAGGTTTCCCGCGTAGGCGGGGAGGTAGTGCGCGGCGCCCTCGACCTCGAGGAACACCGACACCTTCGTACGCGCCTCGGCCGCGTCCGCGGACAGGCCGGGAGAGCCGCCGGCCATCGTGTGCAACGGTTCGCCGGCTTCGAGCGCGGTGAACTGCACCTGCTGTTTCAATCGGTAGCCGGGCACGTACTCGGCCACCGCCGCGACCATCCGCTCCACCGAGGCGCGCACCTGCTGCCGCTGGTCCGCGTCCAGCTGCGCGGTGACGCACAGCACCGTGTCGCGCATGATCAGCGGTGGCTCGGCCGGGTTGAGCACGATGATCGCCTTGCCCTTGGCGGCCCCGCCGACCTGCTCGATCGCGCGGCTGGTGGTCTCGGTGAACTCGTCGATGTTCGCCCGGGTGCCAGGGCCGGCCGACTTCGACGCGATCGACGCGACGATCTCCGCGTAGTCGACGGGCGTGACGGCGCCGACCGCGGCGACGACGGGGATGGTGGCCTGCCCGCCGCAGGTGACCATGTTGACGTTCGACGCGCCCAGGTGGGCGTCCAGGTTCACGACCGGCACGACGTACGGGCCGAGCGCGGCCGGCGTCAGGTCGACCAGCTGCTTGCCGTACGGCTCGAGCGCTGCAGCGTTCTTCGCGTGCGCGGCCGCCGAGGTGGCGTCGAACACCACGTCGATCGCGTCGAACCCGGGCATGCCGATCAGCCCGTCGACGCCTTCGTGGGTGGTCACCACGCCCATCCGTGCGGCCCGGCGCAACCCGTCGGAGTCCGGGTCGATACCGACCATCGCCGCCACCTCGAGCGTGTCGGAGAGCCGGGCGACCTTCATCATCAGGTCGGTGCCGATGTTGCCTGAGCCGATGATGGCGGCTCTTGCGCGGCCGGCCGTCATGCGTCGCTCTTCAGCTCGTCGCCGACGGCGAAGCGGGTGGGCGGCACCTCCTGCACCGCGATCCGTACGGTCGACAGCGGCGCGTCGAGGGTACGGGCCACAGTGCGCGCGACCTCGCGGACGCAGTTCTGGATGGTCTCCTCGTCACGTCCTTGGACCAGCGTCAGCTGCAAGATTGGCATGGGCGTGCCCTTCGGTTGAGGTGCGTGTTCGGTCACCGCGGCCGAAGCCGAGGTCGCTGGAGAGGTCGCGGGCCGCCGCGGTGAGCAGCTCGACGGCGTCGTTCGGCGGCGGCGCGGGCAGGTAGTGGATGGACGCGACGATCGCGAGCGTCGCGGCGAGCGTGCCGTCGTGGGTGAGCACCGGTGCAGCGACCGCGTTGATGCCCCGGTACGTCTCCTCCGGGCCGGTCGCCCAGCCGTTCGTGCGCACCTCGTCCACCTGGGCCCACAGCTCGGCCGGGTCGGTGATGGTCTCAGGCGTGCGCTCCTCGTCGATGAGGGCGCCCCAATTCGCCACCTGCTCCGGGGTCCCGAAGGCCAGCGCGACCTTGCCCTGCGCGCTGCTGTTGTACATGAACTGGGTGCCCGGCTTGAGCACGACGTCGATCGGCGAGCCACCGGGCAGCACCTCGGTCACCGTGACGCCAGTGTCGGTGAGCTGGGAGAGCACGATCGTCTGCCGTACCGCGTCGCGCAGCCGCGCCATCACCGGCTGCGCGAGCGTGACCAGCGGCGCCCTGCCCTGGATGCGCTGGCCGAGCAGCACCAGTCGCCAGCCGGGTTCGTAGCGCCGGGTGTCCGGGTGCTGGGCCAGGTAGCCGCCCTGCCGGAGCTTGGCGAGATGCCGGTGCACCCTGGCCTTCGGCAGGCCGAGCTCGTGCGCGAGCTCCGTCACGCCCCAGGAGTCCTGCGAGCTGAGTACCGTCTCGAGGATCATCAGCGGCAGCAGCGCCGCGGTGTCCAGGTCCGTCTCGGCGTGGTCGGCCGGCATCGAGCCCTCGTTCCGTTCGTGCGTCAGGTGAGTACGCGTTCGGACAGTACGCGGTACTTCTGCGTGTTCGGCAACGCCTGGTCCGCTTCGTCGACGATCCGCAGCGAGCTGACGCCCTTGTTGTGCTTGGGCAGCAGGAAACAGCGCACGAACTCGGTGGGCGCCTGTTCCCAGGTGGGCGCGTAGACCGGCAGCACGCCCTTCTCCGCCCACGCCTCGCCGGCACGGTAGACGCTGCGGGTGCCTTCGGTCTCGATGGTGATCTCGCCGTCGAGCGTGATCCGGATGCCGGGGCCCTGGTGCAGGTGCGTGAGCGCCGCGCCGCCGGGCGGGAAGGCGACGGTGTCGCAGCGCATCAGCCAGGTGTAGCGGTCGTCGAGGTCGACGGTGGTGACGAGCTTGACCTCGGTCGTCGTCTGCGGCGCGGAGCGGAGAGCGAAGTGTTCCGGGCCGTACGAGTCGTCGTCGGCGAGCTCCCAGCGCCAGACGACGGCGTCGTCCTCGCCCGGCTGCAGCGTGGCCTCGCCCTGCTGGACGAGGGCGCTGCCCGCCCACAGGAACTGGCTGCCGGTCTCGTCGCCGACGCCGACCGAGCCGGTGCGGACGTAGAGGGCGCGTCTGCCACCGGGCAGGTACACGGGGTGGGCGGCCCTGGGCAGGGTGTCCTCGAGGAGCACGAAGGTCCGCAACGTCACGGTGATGGGTCTCCCTCCACGGCGCCGGGGCACCGGCTGGCCGACTGTGTCGCGCTAGACGATACAGAAGGATCGTCAATCGAGACAACTGTCGAGGAATGTGTTAAGTTCCTGGCTGCCGTCACGACAGGTGATCCAACCGTCTCGTTGAAAGAGACGACTTGCTGGGCCGTACGAGAGGGACCAGGGATGCAGACAAGCAACGACGCAGTCACACCCAGCACGCGTTGGTACCGGGGAGCGACGAAGAACCAGTGGCGGGCGTTCCGGGCCGCCTATCGCGGCTGGGCACTCGACGTGATGGATCTGATGATCTTCTCGATGGTGCTCGGCCACGTCATCGCGGAGTTCGGCTCGGACCGGGCGGGCGCGGGGATGGTCGCCTCGTGCACGTTGCTGGCGTCGGCGTTCGGCGGCATGGTCTTCGGCTTCGTCGCGGACCGGCTCGGGCGTACCCGAGCCATGGTGGCGAGCATCCTCTGCTACTCGATCGGCACCGTCCTGTGCGGGCTCAGCACGGGGATGGGGACGCTGCTGGCCGCCGCGTCGTCGTCGGGCTGGGCGTCGGCGGCGAGTGGGGTGCGGGTACGGCGCTCGTCGCCGAGACCTGGCCGGCCAGGCACCGCGGCAAGGTGCTGGCATGGGTGCAGAGCGCGTTCGCGACCGGGTACGCGCTCGCTGCGCTCGTCGCCGCCGTGGTCGTGCCGCTCGCCGGTTGGCGCTGGGCGTTCTTCGCCGGGGTGCTGCCCGCCCTATTCGCGCTGTGGGTGCGCAGGCAGACCGAGGAGCCCCAGATGTGGCAGCAGGCCAAGGAGCGGCTCGGCCCGATTCGGACCGAGCGGCTGCTGGCGACCGCACAGCCGAAGGCACTCGTGGTCTGCCTCGCCTTCACCTCGGCGGCGATGTGCGGCTACTGGGGGCTGTTCACCTGGATCCCGAACTACCTCGCGTCGCCGGTCGCCGACGGCGGCCGGGGGATGGGCATCCTGGCGTCCACCACCTGGATCGTGGTCATGCAGGTCGGCGCCGCGGTCGGCTTCATCTCGTTCGGCTACGTGGCCGATCGGATCGGCCGCAAGCTCGCCTTCGTCGCGTACTTCGCCGCCGCGGTCGTCTCCGTGCCAGTGTTCCTCGCGATCGACAACGCCACGTTGATGCTCGTGTTCGGTGCCGTGATGGCGCTGGTGGGCACCGGCTTCTACTCCGGCTTCGGGCCGACCTTCGCGGAGCTCTTCCCGACGAGATCAGGGCGTTCGCCCAGGGGTTCATCTACAACACCGGCCGCGCCGTCAGCGCGTTGGCGCCGGCCATGGTCGGGTTCCTCGCCGGCTCGTTCGGCGTGGGGATGGGCATCGCCGCCACCGCGGGGTTCTACTTCATCGCCGGTGTCATCGTCTTGCTCTTCCTGCCCGAGACCCGCGGCCGGGCGCTGGTGAGCATGACCGAACGTCCGTCCGTGCCAGCCGAGAACTGACCAGGAAGAGGCCATGTCACAGCAGATCGAGCAGCTCGCAGCGGAACTCGACCGGGCGCGCCGGGACCGCGTGCCGGTGCCCCCGCTCACCGAGCGGTTCCCCGAGCTCACCGTGGACGACGCGTACGCCGTGCAGTCTGAGCTGCTGCGGCTGCGGCTGGCGGAGGGGCACCTGGTCAAGGGCTACAAGATCGGGCTCACCTCGGCGGCCATGCAGCGTCAGCTCGGCGTCGACCAACCCGACTACGCGCAGCTGAGCAGTGACATGTTCCTCGACCAGTCGACGCCGGTCGGCGGGACGCTGATCCAGGGCCGGGTGGAGCCGGAGGTCGCGTTCGTGCTCGGCCGGACGCTCACCGGACCCGGCGTCACCACCGCCGACGTGTTGTCCGCCACCGACTACGTGCTGCCGGCCCTCGAGGTCATCGACTCGCGGATCGAGGACTGGCGGATCTCGCTCGTCGACACCATCGCGGATCACGCGTCGTCCGCCGGGGTAGTGCTCGGCAGCCGGCCGACGCCGCTCACGGCGGCCGGCGACCTGCGGCTGATGGGCTGCAACCTGTACCGCAACGGCGAGCTGGTCGGTACGGGCGCGGGTGCGGCGACGCTGGGTTCCCCGGCGACGTCGGTGGCGTGGCTGGCCAACAAGCTGGGCAGCCTGGGTGTGCCACTGGCGGCCGGCATGGTGGTGCTGCCCGGCTCCATCACCGCCGCTGTGCCGTCCGGCCCCGGCGACACGGTCATGGCCATGTTCAACCAGCTCGGCAACGTCACCTGCAGCCACGCGTCGGCTGCCTGAGCATCGACGAGGGAGAGGAAAGCGATGGCAACGTCCGGATGGACCGTAGCGACCGTTGCGGCTGAGCTGTACCAGGCGGAGGCCGACGTACGCGAGCGCGCGCCTTTCACCGACGACTGGCCGGACTTCTCGATGGCCGACGCGTACCGCACGCAGGACCTGTTGGTCCAGCACAAGGTGGCCGCGGGGGAGCGGATCGTGGGTGTGAAGCTCGGGCTGACCTCGCGCGCGAAGCAGCTGCGGATGGGGATCTCCGCGCCGCTGACCGCGTGGCTCACCGACGCGATGGTGCTCGCCGAGGGTGAGCCACTGCCGATGGCCGAGCTCATCCACCCGCGGATCGAGCCGGAGATCGTGTTCGTCATGGGCAAGCGGTTGGCCGGCCCGAGCGTGACCGCGGCAGTGGCGCTCGACGCGGTGGCGTCGGTGCACGAGGGGGTGGAGGTCATCGACTCCCGGTTCGCCGACTTCAGGTTCGAGCTGCCCGACGTCCTGGCGGACAACGCGTCGTCCGCCAGGGTGTACGTGCATCCGCGCGGGCTGTCGCCGCGCGAGCTCGACCTGGCCACCGAGGCGTGCGTGCTGCAGGTCGGCGGCGAGGTCGCCGACACGGCGACGGGAGCGGCGGTGCAGGGCCATCCGGCGGAGGCGCTCGCGCTCGCCGCCAACCGGCTGGCGGAGCGCGGCCACGCGCTCGAACCCGGCTGGCTGGTGCTGACCGGCGGTCTCACCGACGCGGTACCCGTGCGGCCCGGGGAGCAGATCACCGCCGAGTTCACCCATCTCGGCAGCGTCGCGGTACGTGGCGAGCAGCCCGCACCGGTATGACCGGCCGCGGCCGAGCCGCGGCGTGACCTTGCGCAGTTGCCGTCACCGTCCGTACCGCCGGCTGGGCGTGCGTGGCACGGCGTCCTCAGCTCGCTCGGGTACGGTGCCGGGGTGACCGGTGACTTCCTCGACCTCGTGCTCGGCGTGCTCGTTCTGGTGTTCGCCATCGCCGGGTATCGGCAGGGCTTGGTGACCGGTTTCTTCAGCCTGGTCGGGTTCTTCGGCGGTGGCGCGCTCGGCGCCAGCATCGCGGCGCCGGTGTCGACGGCGCTCGCCGGGCCTGGCACCGGGCGGTCGATGATCGCGGTGGCCTGCGTGTTCGCGCTCGCCGCCGCGGGGCAGTTGGTCGCGTCTGGCATCGGCTACGTGCTGCGTAACCGGATCAGGTGGCAGTCCGCCAAGGCGGTCGACGCGGTCTGCGGCTCGGCGCTCTCGGTGGTCGCGCTGTTGCTCGTCGCCTGGCTGGTGGGCACCGCCGCAGTGCAGGGACCGTTCCCCGCGCTCGCGTCCCAGGTGCGGCACTCCGCCGTGCTCCGCATGGTCGACGGGATGATGCCCGACGTCGCTCGCGGGTGGTTCAGGGACTTCCGCCGGGTGGTGGACCAGTCCGCGTTCCCGCAGGTGTTCAACGGCCTGGGGCCGCGGCGCACGGTCGAGGTCCGTCCGCCGGACCCCGACGTCGCGGACACCAGGGAGGTGCGCCGCGCGCTCGGCAGCGTCGTCCTGGTCGAGGGCTCCGCGCCGCAGTGCTCCCGGCGGATCGACGGTTCCGGGTTCGTCTACTCGCCGAACCACGTGATGACCAACGCGCACGTCCTCGCCGGGGTGAAGAACCCGCACGTCCTGGTCGGTGGCCAGCAGTACGACGCGCGGGTGGTGCTCTTCGACTCGCAGCGGGACGTCGCCGTGCTGTACGTGCCCGGCCTGCAGCGGCCGGCGCTGGACTTCGACCGCACGGCCGAACGTGGCGACTCCGCCGTGGTCGCCGGCCACCCGAGCGGCGGCCCGCTGACCGTGGGCAGCGCCAGGATCAGGTCCAAGGAGGCCGCGCGCGGACCGGACATCTACCAGCGCACGGAGACCATCCGCGAGGTGTACGCGGTCCGTGCGATGGTACGGCCGGGCAACTCGGGCGGTCCGCTGCTCAGCCCGGACGGCGAGGTGTACGGCGTGGTCTTCGCCGCCGCGGTCGACGACGAGCAGACCGGCTACGTACTGACGGCGGACGAGGTCAGGTCGGCGGCGAAGAAGGCCCGCGGCGCCACCGCCGAGGTCAGCACCGAGACCTGCGACTGACCGGCCGCCTGGGCTACTGCTTCGGCGCCTCGACGGCGGGACGCCCGTCCGTCGGTGGCAGCTGCTCCTGCTCAGGCGGCGAGGCCAGCTGGGTCTTCAGCGACTTCGCCCACTCCACGTCGTCCTGGATGGTCCGCTTGGTGCGGGCGGCCTTGGTCATCTTGTCCAGGTGCGCCTTGCCCGCCAGGCCGAGGATCGCGGCGAGCAGCAGGTAGGCGCCGCCGACGATGAGGAACGACCAGCCGTAGCCAAGGCCGAGGGCGTGCAGACCGAAGCCGGCCGCCACGGACAGGAACAGCAAAGCGATATATGCGAAGAACCCGGCGCCACCGAACAGGCCGGCACCGATCCCCGCCTTCTTCGCATCGTGCGCAAGCTCCGCCTTGGCGAGCGCGATCTCCGCCTTGACCAGCGTCTGCACCTGCGCCGTCGCGTCTGCGACCAGCTGGCCGAGGCTGCGATCGTCGGGACGCGTCTGCGTCATGCTTCCCTCCCCCGCTCGCGTGTCCGAGGTGCCCGTTCGCGGCTCACCCTACCTGCGCCGCCGGTCGGCGCATGAGAGCGCGCCGCATAGTATGCGGGAGGCTGGTGGTGGCCGGTACGACGAGGAGGCAGCGAAAATGGCGGAAACGGCGGTTGTCGGGGTAACCGGGCTCGCGGTCATGGGCCGCAACCTGGCGCGGAACCTGGCCAGGAACGGGTTCAGCGTGGCGGTGCACAACCGTACGCCTACGCGTACCACCGAGCTGGTCGAGCAGTTCGGCCACGAGGGCACGTTCCTCCCGGCCACGTCGCTGGAGGAGTTCGTCGGCTCGCTGGAGCGACCGCGCCGGGTGCTCGTCATGGTGCAGGCGGGCGCGCCCACCGACGCGGTCATCGACCAGCTGGTGCCGCTGCTCGACCGCGGCGACATCGTCATCGACGGCGGCAACGCCTGGTTCCAGGACACCATCCGGCGCGAGCGGCAGCTGCGCGAGCACGGCCTGCACTTCGTCGGCACCGGTGTCTCTGGCGGTGAGGAGGGCGCGCTGCTCGGACCGAGCATCATGCCCGGCGGTTCGCCTGCGTCGTACGACGCGCTCGGCCCGCTGTTCGAGAAGATCGCCGCCCAGGTCGACGGCACGCCCTGCTGCACGCACGTCGGTGCGGACGGCGCCGGGCACTTCGTGAAGATGGTGCACAACGGCATCGAGTACGCGGACATGCAGCTGATCGCCGAGGCGTACGACCTGCTGCGTTCCGGCCTCGGCATGGCCCCCGCCGACCTGGCGGACGTGTTCCGCGAGTGGAACTCCGGCGACCTCGAGTCGTTCCTCATCGAGATCACCGCCGAGGTGCTTGGCCACGTGGACGCCGCCACCGGCAAGCCGTTCGTCGACGTCGTGCTCGACCAGGCGGAGCAGAAGGGCACCGGCCGCTGGACCGTGCAGAACGCGCTCGAGCTCGGCGTGCCGGTCACCGGCATCGCCGAGGCGGTGTTCGCGCGCTCGCTGTCCGGCCACCCCGAGCAGCGCGCCGCCGCGCGCGACGTGCTCCCAGGCCCCAGCGGGGTGGGCGGGCTCGGCGACGGCTTCGTCGACGACGTACGCAAGGCGCTCTACGCCTCCAAGGTGGTCGCGTACGCGCAGGGCTTCGACCAGATCCAGGCCGGGGCGGACGAGTTCGGCTGGTCGGTCGACCGCGGCGCGATGGCCACCATCTGGCGCGGCGGCTGCATCATCAGGGCGAGGTTCCTGAACCGGATCAGGGAGGCGTACGACGAGCACGGCGCGCTGCCGTCGCTGTTGGTCGCGCCGTACTTTAGGGACGCGGCGGCGGACGGCCAGCAGGCCTGGCGCCGGGTGGTCGCCGCGGCGGCGAACGCCGGCATCCCTGTACCCGGCTTCGCGTCCGCGCTGAGCTACTACGACGCCCTGCGCCGCGACCGCCTACCGGCCGCGCTCGTACAGGGCCAGCGCGACTACTTCGGCGCCCACACCTACCGCAGGATCGACCACGAGGGCACCTTCCACACCGACTGGCCGAACGACCGCGCGGAGTCGCAGCAGTAACCCGGCTACGGCAGCCGCACCAGCGGCATCGTCGTGGTGTTGCCGAGCTCGCGGGCGCGGGTCAGGAACGCGTGCCCGAGTGCGATGTCGGACAGCGACAGGCCGCGGTGCCAGAACAGGATCGTCTCGTCGGCGGACTCCCGTGCGGGCTCGTCCCCGACGACGATCTCGCACAGCTCCGCGTGCAGCGTCTCCTCGCTGAGCTTGCCGGCCTCGACGTGGGCACGCAGCGCACCGAGCTTGCCGGTGCGGCACTGGCCCCAGTCGTCCACGACCATCTTGTCCATCACGTCGGTCAGCGACAGCTCCACGGCGCTCATCGTGCCGTACGGCACCACGAACGCGCCCGGCTCGATCCACTCGGTGCGCAGCAGCGGCTCGGGCTGCGGCAGCCGCGACGCCTCGACCACGACGTCCGCGCCGCGTAGACACGACTCCCAGTCGTCGGTCGCCACGACCGGCTTGCCCAGGTCCTTCGACAGCCGCTCGGCGAACGCACTGCGGCTCTCCGGGCGACGGGAGTGCACCCGGATCTCGTCGAAGTCGAACAGCCCGTCGAGCAGCCGGACGTTCCAGTACGCCGAACCGCGTGCGCCGATGTGTCCGAGCACCTTCGAGTCGGGGCGGGCCAGCCACTTCGCCCCGACCGCGGTCAGCGCGCCGGTGCGCATCTCGGTGATCCTCGTGGCGTCGAGCACGGCAACCGGCATGCCGGTGTGCATGTCGAACAGGTTGAGCAGCGCCATCTCGGACGGCAACGACCGCTTGTAGTTGTCCACGTAGTCGCCGACGATCTTCACGCCCGCGACACCGAGCGGCTTGATGCAGCCGCGCAGCACGTTGAAGTGCCCGCCGAGCTCCGCGCCCGGCTCGATGTGCACCCGCGGCTCGATGACCGTCTCGCCGCGGCCCTGTGCGCGCAGCCCGGACTCGACCGCCTCGACGATCTCGATGTCGGACAGTCCCAGCTCTTCCTGGACGATCCCGCTGACGTACTCGAACTCGATGTCGGTCACGCGTCGCTCCCACGCACTTCGCTCTTGAACGTGTTCCAGATCTGGTCGTATGTGTCCACGAAGCCGGGCATCGTGTACGACTCGAAGACGTTGCGCGGGCGCGCCAGGTCGATCGGCACGTCCTCCTTGACCTTCGTCGGCCGGCCGGTGAGCAGCACGACGTTGTCGGCGAGCAGCACGGCCTCGTGCAGGTCGTGCGTCACGAAGAACACCGTGGACTCGGTCTCCGCCCAGAGCGTCAGCAGGTAGTCCTGCATGATCATCCGGGTCTGTGCGTCGAGCGCGCCGAACGGCTCGTCCATCAGCACGACCTGCGGGTCGTAGATCAGCGTGCGGATGATGGAGGCGCGCTTCTGCATGCCGCCGGACAGCTGGTGCGGATAGTGCTTGTCGAAGCCCTGCAGGCCGGCTATCTCGATGAACCTCGCCGCCCGGTCCCTGCGCTCGGCCTTGTCCACGCCGCGCAGCTGCAGAGGCAGCTCGACGTTCTCGCGCAGCGTGTACCAGGGGAACAGGTTCGCCTGCTGGGTGATGTACCCGACGTCCTTGCGCAGCTCGGTCAGTGGCTGGCCGAAGCAACGCACCTCGCCCGCCGTGGGCGTGCTCAACCCGACCGCGGCCTCGAGCAGCGTGGTCTTGCCGCAACCGCTGGGGCCGACGAGCACGGTGAACTGGTGCGCCACGAGCCGTACGGAGATGCCGTCGAGGACGGTGAGGCTCTCGCCCGACGGGCTGACGAACGTCTTGCGCACGCCGTCCAGCTCCAGGACGGGTTCGTCGGCGCCGACGACGTCGGTGGCGCTGCCTGCGGGGGTCGGCTGGGGCATCCGGATCACCCGGCCTTCGGTAGGAACTCGTTGGTCCACCACTCGCCCTTGCCCGAGGCGGCGTCGATGGAGAGCCCGTGTCCGCCGGTCTTCTCCACGAAGCGGACCGCGGCGCTCATCATCGGCTCGTTCATGCGTCCTCGGCCGCGGACCGCTGGCGCGAGCTGGTCGACCGACTGGCGCATGAGCGGCTTGGTGACCTTCGGGTAGTACGCCTCACGCACCGAGTCTGCGGAGCCGGTCGGGTCGTCGTCGATGTCGGCGCTGGCGTCGGCAAGGCTGGCCGTGACCTTCTTGATGAGGTCGCCGTTTTGCTGGGCGAAGTCCTCGGTGACGACGAGGCTCAGCCCACAGACCTGCTTCAGCTCGGGGATCTCGTCGTTGCGTAGCAACACCTCACCGATGCCACTGTCGGCCATCTTCAGCCCCTCGGGCGGGCTCAGCACGAACGCGTCGATCTGTCCCTTCTCCAGCGCGGCCTCGAGCGCCGGCGGCGGGCCGATCTTCGCGATCCGTGCGTCGCTCTCCGACACCCCGCCCTTGTCCAGGTAGTACTGCGCGAGCTGGTCCTGTAGCCCGCCGAGCGCACTGACGCCGATCGTCGCGCCCTTCAACGCGGCCAGCCGCTTCTCCACCGGGTCGTCCGGGCTGACGCCCGCCTTCTTCAGCCACCGCTTGGAGACGACCAGCTCCTGCGAGAGCGAGGAGTTCACGCAGTAGACGAGCTTGTACTCCTGGCCCTTGTCCACCGCGGCCAGTGCGGCCTCCGTGCCGACGGCGGCGAACTGCACGTCGCCCGCGCTCAGCGCGGCGAGGATGGACGAGTCGCCGCCGGAGGCGAGCGCCCACTTCACCTTGACGTCGTTGTCGGCGAACGTCTTGTTCGCGCGTGCCGTGTCGATGGACAGATAGCTGAGGTTGACCAGCGGTTGCGCGAGCCGGACGGACCCGCCCTTGAACTCCTTGCCCTGGCCGGGCGCCGCCGGGTTACAGGCCACGAGCAGACCGAGGATCGCGGTCGCCGCTGCCACTACGAGGGATGGTCGGGTATAGCGCCTCACGGTGCACCTTCCGGAAGTGGTTACTGGCCGTCCCGCAGGCTGGAGTGCCAACGCAGGACTCGTTTCTCAGCGACGCTGATGAAGAACTTCACGACGAGGATGAAGCAGAGCAGGATGATGATGCCGGCGAAGACCCCGGCGGGGTCGAACGTCGTCGCGGCCTTGTTCATGTAGAGCCCTAGTACTGCAACGGCACATGGGGTGGGTGGCCGCGGGTGCGATAGTGGCTGGTTCGGGCTTGGTGTTGGCGTCGTCGACGCCAGGTTGACCATGCCCAGACGTGGTCGGGTTCGGACACGTGTCGCAGGATCAAATG
>WHTA01000069.1 GCA_009379825.1 Streptosporangiales bacterium | reverse complement strand
TCGTGATCCCACAGCAGGCGCAGATGAACAAGGTGGTCGGCTGGGACTACATCCACGACGCGTCGCCGATGTTCCTGCGCGGCATGGGCGTGCCGAAGAAGTGCCCACAACCCAACTCGGCGAAGTTGATGCTCGACTACATCCTGTCCCACGAGGGGCAGGTGAACGTCGGCAGAGGTGGGTTCACGCCGTACCGCGCCGACGTGACGACCGAGCAGACCCCGGTCACATACCAGGGCGTCCGTGACGAGGTGGGCGCGGAGAACATCGTGATCATCGGGTTCGACATGGGCAGCGAGAAGGAACAGCAGGACTTCAGTAAGAAGTGGGTGAGCAGACTTGGCTAGCTCGCACACGGGGGAGTTGATGACGACGCCGGACCAGATGTCGGCGCCGCGCTACCGCCGCCTGCTCGGCCGCGGCCGCGCGACGTGGATCCAGTACGGCACCTTCTTCCTCGTCCTCGTGCTGGTGCTGGCGCCGCTGGTGCCGACGCTCGTCCAGTCGTTCCTCAGCGACGCGATCTTCAGGGACGAGGCCGCCTTCACGCCGAGCGCGTACGTGCGGATGTTCACCGAGGCGGGCTTCGGCCAGGTGGTCTGGAACAGCATCCAGCTGGCGGCGCTGACCACGGTCATCGCCATCGCCGTGTCCGTGACGCTCGCGTTGGTCCTCGTCCGGGTACGGATACCTGGCGGCCGGTTGATGGGCAACATGTTGCTCTGGCCGATCTACATCTCGCCGCTGGTGCTCGCGTTCGGGTTCATCCTCATCTACGGCCCGGCCGGTTATGTGACCAAGCTGGCGAGCCTGGTGACCGGCCGCGAGCTGCCCTGGGACCTCTACACGATCCCCGGCATGGCGCTCACCTCGGCGGTGGCGTTCATACCACTGGGCTACCTGTACTGCTCCAACGCGCTGCGGATGGCGGACACCTCGCTGGAGAACGCCGCCCGCACCTGCGGTGCGCGGCCGTTGCGGGTCGTCTTCACGGTGATCCTGCCGATGTTGCGGCCGCCCATCATGTACGCGTCGCTGCTGATCTTCACCGCCACGCTCGAGGAGCTGAGCATCCCGCTGCTGTACGGGAACCCGGTCGGCATCGACACGTTCGCGAGCTTCATCTACTCGAACGGGCTGGAACAGGCGAACCCGGACTACGGCATCCTCGGCGCGTCGTCGATGTTCGTGCTGCTGATCCTCGGCGTGCTCATCTTCATCCAGGCGATGGTGCTGCGGAACAGCCAGCGGTTCATCTCCGTAAGGGGCAAGGCGACCAGGGAGTTCAGGTTCGAGGTTGGCCGGTACCGTTGGGTCGGGTTCGCGTTCGTCGTCCTCTACCTGGTCTTCGGCCCGCTGTTGCCGCTGCTCGGCCTGGTGGGCCGCGCGTTCACGCAGGTGCTGTCCCCGCTGGTGTCGCCGTTCGAGGTGCTGTCGCTTGGCAACTTCCAGATCATCTTCGGCTACCGGCAGTACGTCGAGTCGATCGGCAACAGCATCTTCATCGCGTTGATCGGGTCGGTGCTCACCACGCTGTTGATGGCCGTCGCGGTGCTCGTGGCGCGACGCTCCAAGTTCCGGTTCAGGCGGCTGACGGAGGTCACCGCGCTGGCTCCGCAGGCGTTGCCCGGCACGATCATCGGTCTCGGCTTCTTCTGGGCGTTCCTGTTCATCGCACCCGTGAACTGGGTGCAGGGAACGGTGCTGGCGCTGATCATCGCGTTCAGCGTGCGCGCGTTCCCGCAGGCGTTCGGTGCGATCGCACCGATGGTGCTGCAGATCGGTGACGAGCTCGACCAGGCGGCCAGGTCGATGGGCGCCGACTGGTGGCGCGCGTTCAGCCGGATCCTGTTGCGGCTGATCGCGCCTGCGATGTTGTCGAGCTTCATCCTGTTGTTCGTCGAGATGATCAAGCAGTTCTCGCCCGCCGTCTTCCTCGGCAGCTCCGACAGCGAGATCATCGGCACCACGGCGTTGACCCTGTGGCAGAACGGGAACACCGGAGCGGTCGCTGCACTCTCCTGTGTCCAGATCCTCATCATCGCGGTGGTCGTGTTCATAGCCGGAAAGGTTCTGAAGGTGCGGTCTCATGCCTGAGCTCACAGTCAAAGACCTGTCGAAGGAGTTCGGCTCCCAGCGTGCGCTGCGCGACGTCTCGTTCACCGTGCAAGACGGTGAGTTCTTCACCTTGCTCGGGCCGAGCGGCTGCGGCAAGTCGACGACGCTGATGAGCATCGCGGGGCTCGAGGAGCCGACGACGGGTGCGATCTCCGCCGGCGACAAGGTGTTCGTCGACACGGCGAAACGTACCTACCTGCCGCCGGAGGAACGCAACCTCGGCATGGTGTTCCAGTCGTACGCGCTGTGGCCGCACATGACGGTCGCCGCGAACCTGGACATGCCGTTGCGGTTGCGGAAGCTCGACAAGGCCGAGCGCGACAGGCGGATCGCCGACGTGCTCGAGCAGGTGGGGCTGGCCGGCTACGCGAACCGCTACCCGCACCAGATGTCCGGCGGCCAGCAGCAGCGCGTGGCGTTGGCCAGGGCGATCGTCTACTCGCCGACCGTGCTGCTGCTCGACGAACCGCTGTCCAACCTGGACGCGAAGCTCCGTGAACGGGCACGTACCTGGTTGAAGGAGCTGCAGCAGCAGGTCGGCATCACCACGGTCTACGTCACGCACGACCAGATCGAGGCGCTGACCCTCAGCGACCGCATTGCCGTCATGCGGGAAGGCGAGATGCTGCAGGTCGGCACGCCGGAGGAGATCTACGACAAGCCGAGCTCACCCGAGGTGGCCGACTTCGTCGGGCGCTGCAACTTCTTCTGCGGCTCTGTGGTCTCGTCCGAGAACGGGCAGGTCGCCGTCGCCGTGACCGGCGGGGACGCGAAGCTCACCGTCGCCGCCGAGGAGAAGTTCGAGGTCGGCAGCTCCGTGACGCTGGGTATCCGCGCCGAGCACGTGGACGTCGCCCCGGCAGGTGACGGCGCGGCCGATGCGGACAACGTCATCCCGGTGCGGATGAAGAAGCGGTCGTTCGCGGGCAGCAGGTACGAGTACGAGGTGGAGTACGGTGATCAGCGGGTCGTGGTCGAGTCCGCGACCGCCGTCTCCGGCGAGGAGCTGTGGCTGCGCGTGCCGGCAACGGGGACCTACGTCTTCCCCGGCACGTACACCAGTGGAGTATTGGCGAGTACCCAGGTGGAGGAGGAGACTGCATGACGCCACCGGCGACCCACCCGCTCGACGGAGTCCGAGTTCTCGACCTCAGTCGGTTGGTCGCCGGCAACCAGTTGACCATGCTGCTCGGCGACTTCGGGGCAGACGTCATCAAGGTTGAGCAGCCGGGGTCGGGTGACACGCTCAGGCACTGGCGCGTCGACGGCACCGAGATCCACTGGAAGGTGTACGGCCGGAACAAGCGGAGCATCACCTGCGACCTCAAGCACCCCACCATGAGAGAGCTGTTGCTCCGGCTCGTCGACGAGGCGGACGTGTTCGTGGAGAACTTCAGGCCAGGCACCCTGGAGCGGCTCGGTTTCGGCCCGGACGACCTGCTCGCGCGCAACCCCAGGCTGATCATGGTGCGGGTCTCCGGGTGGGGGCAGACCGGGTCCATGTCGCAGCAGCCGGGGTTCGGCACGTTGATCGAGGCGATGTCCGGCCTGGCGGCGATGAACGGGTTCGCCGACCGCGAGCCGGTGCTGCCGCCCGGCGCGCTCGCAGACATGGTGTCGGGCAGCTACGGCGCGTTCGCCGTCACCATGGCCCTGCGGCACGCGGACGCCACCGGCGAGGGCCAGGTCATCGACCTCTCGCTGTTCGAGCCGCTGTTCTCCGTACTCGGCCCGCTCGCCGCCGTCTACCAGCTGAACGGCGACGTCCCCGTCCGCACCGGTAGCCGGTCGCGTACCTCCGCGCCTCGCAACGTCTACCAGTGCAAGGACGGCAAGTACGTGGCGCTGTCCGGTTCGACCCAGGTGATGACCGAGCGGCTGTTCCGCACCATCGGCCGTCCCGAGCTGGTCGACGACCCGAGGTTCACCGACAACGCCGCGCGGCTGGCGAACATCGAGGAGCTGGACGCCATCCTCGGCGGGTACTTCGGCCAGCACACCGTCGAGGAGAACCTCGCCACCATGGGCGAGGCGGGCGTCACGGTCGGTCCGGTGAGCACGATCGACGAGCTGCTGCAGACCGAGTTCTTCGCTACCCGTGGTGTCGTCGTGGACGGCCCGAACGTCGACGGCGACCCGGTGGCGATGCACGCCGTCGCGCCGCGGATGGGCGCCACGCCGGGCGAGGTGCGGCTGCCCGCTCCGCTGCTCGGCCAGCACAACGAGGAGGTGCTGCGGCCGTTGGTGGACGACGCCCAGTGGCAGCAGCTCGTGTCCGACGGCGTCGTGTAGCGAGAATCAGGTAACTCGAGCGAGATGAGGTGTGCGGCGTGACGGACGCCCCGAAGACTCCACCGTTCTGGCGGTCGGCGCTCTACGTGCCGGTAAACCAGCGGAGGTTCGTGGAGAAGGCGCACACCCGCGGTGCGGACGCGATCCAGCTGGACCTGGAGGACAGCATCGCCCCCGCTGAGAAGGACGAGACGCGGGCGCTGCTCCCCGGGGTGCTCGACGAGGTGGCGGCGCACGGCGTCGACGTGCTCGTGCGGATCAACCGGCCGGTGCGGCTGGCGGTGCGTGACATCGAGGCGGCGGTGCGTCCGGGCCTGCGTGCGCTCGCGTTGCCCAAGGTCGCCTCGGCCGACCACCTGCGGTTGCTGGACGAGGTGGTCACCGAGACGGAGTCGGCGGCCGGGATGGCCGTCGGTTCTGTCGGCCTCATCGCCATGGTGGAGACCGCAGACGCGCTGTTCCATCTGCGCGAGATCGCGTCGGCGAGCCCGCGGGTGTGGGCGCTGACGTTGGGTACGGAGGACCTGGCGACGTCGTTGGGTATCGAGCCCGCGGCCGACCTGTTCGCCAGTGCGAAGTCGTCCATGGTGGCGGCGGCGCGTGCGGCCGGGGTGTGGCCGTTCGGCCTCGTCGGGTCGATCGCCGGCTACCAGGACGTGGACGCGTTCCGCGAGGTCGTCCGCAAGTCGCGACGCGCGGGCTGCGTGGGGGCAAGCGCCATCCACCCGGCCCAGGTGCGGGTGCTGAACGAGGAGTTCACCCCGGACCCGGACGCGGTCGCCCGGGCGCGGCGGCTGGTCGCCGTGTACGAGGACGCGCACGCGCGCGGCGTCGGTGCGGTCGAGTTCGAGGGCGGAATGATCGACGAGCCGTTGGCCGAGCGCGCCAGGGCCCTGATCCACATGCAGGACCTCATCGACGACCGTGAGCGTCGCACCGCCGCCCTGGCCTGACCCCTCCCCTGCCACAGTGCCGGTCCGTGTGTGGGCCGGCTCACTCGGCATGCCCTGCCGCAGGCGTGCGTTGAACGTGCCCGCACGATCGCCTATAGTATCGCTATGTCGTCCGAGGGTTCGAATAATGAAACCAGCACGGTCGTGCGTGCAGCACAACTGCTGGAGATGTTCACCGCCGAGCATCCGGAGCTGAGTCTCAGCGCTCTGACCTCCCGGCTCGGGTACAACAAGGCCACCACGTACCGGTTGGCGCAGACGTTGGTCTCCGTCGGCTACCTGGAGCAGGACGAGGCCACCAGGGCGTACCGGCTCGGGTTGGCGCTGATCCGGCTCGGTCAGGTCGCGTCGGCGAACTCCGACGTCCGCTCGCGTGCGCTCGAGCAGATGGCCAGGCTGCGCGACACGTTCGGGGAGACGGTGTACCTGCTGGTCACCCGGGACGACCGGTCGGTGTGCATCGAACGGCTGGAGGGCACCAAGCCGATCAGGGACCTCTCCGCCACCCCCGGCGACGCGTTCCCGCTGTTCGTCGGCGCGGGCGGCATCGCCATGCTGGCGACGATGAGCGACGCCGAGCGCTCGCGCATCCTCGACGCCGGCGAGCTGGGCCCGGAGGAACGGCGCACGATCGAGACGCAGCTGCTGGACTGCACCACCCGCGGCTACGAGACGGCGGCCGGCGACATCCAGGCCGGCGCCGGTGCGGTGGCAGCGCCGATCTTCGACGACGCGGGCGAGCTGGCCGGCGCTCTCAGCATGGGCGGGGCACGGCAACAGATCATCGACCGCAGGGACGAGCTCGGCCAGGCCGTCGCGGAGGCGGCCCGCCTCGCCACCAGGCGGGCCACCGACCGGGCCGAGGGGATGCGCCGATGAGCGGGACGAGCTTCCGTGCGGTACTCGACCAGAACAGCGGCGGCCCACTCGTGCTGCCAGGCGGCGGCCCGCTCGTGCTGCCAGGCGGCGGCACGCCGCTCGAGGCGCGCGCCGCACAACACGCCGGCTTCCCGGCGTTCTACGTGAGCGGCTACGCCGTGGCTGCCTGGCGGCACGGCCTGCCCGACATCGGGCTGATCGCCGGCACCGACGTCGCCGAGGCCGCCGCCGCGGTCAGCCGGGTGGTCGACGTGCCGATCGTCTGTGACGCCGACACCGGTTACGGCGACGTCGCCGCCGTGCACGCCACCGTACGGCTGCTGGAGTCGCGCGGCGTCTCCGCGATCCAGCTGGAGGACCAGCGCTGGCCGAAGCGCTGCGGGCACCTCGGCGGCAAGGAGGTCGTCGACGCCGACACGGCCGCGCGGAAGATCGCCGCCGCTTGCCAGGCGCGGCGCGACGCCGACACGATGATCATCGCCCGCACCGACTCGCTCGCACCGCTCGGGCTGGACGAGGCCATCGCCCGCGCCAAGCGGTTCAAGGAGGCAGGCGCCGACGTACTGTTCGTCGACGCGCCCACCGACGTCGAGCAGCTGACCACCATCGGCGCGGAGCTCGACGGCCCGCTGGTCGTGAACATGAGCGAAGGCGGGCGCACGCCGGCGTTGTCCGCCACCGAGCTGTACGCGCTTGGCTACCGGATCGTGCTGTTCCCCACCACCGCGCTGCGCACCGCGGCGAAGGCCATCGGCGACTCGTACGCAGAGCTGGCTCGTACCGGCGACACCCGGCCGATCCGCGACCGCATGTACGGCCTGGACGAGATGAACGACCTGGTCGACCTCGCCGGCTACCAGTCCCTGGAGGAGAACGCGCTGGGCAGCGGCGGATGACGGAGCTGCCGCTGCTCGCCGGTGCCGTAGACCTGCACCGGCACGGCTTCCCGGAGATGAGCCTCACCACCGGGCCGCCGCGCGACGACGTCGAGGACCTCGACGTCTGCCGGGAGGCTGCCGGCATGAACGGCGAGGTGTTGAAGTCGCACCTCTGGCCGTCGGTCGGTCGCGCGTACCTGTTGGCGAAGCAGGTGCCCGGCCTGGCGGTCTACGGCAGCATCACGCTCAACAGCGGCAGCGGCGGGCTGTCGCCCGCCATGGTCGAGCTGGCGGCACTGCAGGGCGCGCGGGTCGTGTACCTGCCGACCTGGAGCTCGGCCAACGACCAGGCGCGGTGCGGTATCTCGCGGACCCTCGGGGCGGAGCTGCAGCGCAGCAGCCTGACGGACGCGCCTGCGTTGCCGGTCGTCGACGCCAACGGTCGGCTGCTGCCGGAGGTCAGGGACTGCCTCGCCGTCGCCGCGGACTTCGGCATGCCCGTCTACACCGGCCACCTCGCCGTCGCCGAGGCGCTGGCCGTAGCGGAGTCCGGTCTCGCCACCGATCGCCTCGTCTTCTCCCATCCCGACTCGCACTCCATCGGCGCGACCTGGGACGAGGCCGCTGCGATCGCCGACGCCGGTGCCTGTGTGGAGGTCACGGCCGTCGGCATCTATCCGCGGATCGCCCGCACGACGCCCGCCGCTCTCGCCGAGCTCGTCGGCGCGGTCGGCGCACACCGATGCGTCCTGACGTCGGACTACTTCTTCCCGTGGAGCCCGCCGTCCACCTGGATGCTGCTCGACCTCGCCGAAGGGCTGATCGACAGCGGCGTCGACCGCGAAGGTGTGCGGGCGATGTTGGTCGACAACCCGCGCCGACTGCTCGGGCTGTCCGAGTACGAGCCGGCAGCGACCTGAACCCCGTACCGTACGAAGGAGTACCCGTGCCCATGCCACTCACGCTCGGCGAGCGACTCGACCGGCTGCCGTTGTCGCGGCGGCACTTCGCGATCGCCAGCATCGTCGGGATCGGCATCCTCTGTTCGTCGGTGCCATCTCGTTCGGCCGGATCGCCGACGCGCTCGGTCGCAGGCGCGCGTTCTTCCTCACCCTGTCGGTGTACTCGCTGTTCTCCGTGTGCGCGGCGTTGAGCCCGAACCTCGAGACGCTCGTGCTGTTCCGGTTCCTCGCCGGGATCGGCATCGGTGCCGAGCTGCCCGTCTGTGACGCGTACCTCGCCGACCTGTTGCCGGCACGGGTGCGCGGCCGGATGGTCGCGTTCGCTTACACGGTCGGGTTCTGTGGCACACCGATCTGCGGCTTCCTCGCCACCGGCATCGCGACCGACACCATCCTCGGGATCGACGGGTGGCGCTGGATGTTCGTCATCGGAGGCGCAGGCGTCGTCATCTGCTGGCTGCTGCGGTTCGGGCTGCCGGAGTCGCCCAGGTGGCTGGAACGGATGGGCCGCCACGAGGAAGCCGACGCGGTGGTGCGGTCGCTGGAGTCCGCGGCCGGCCTCGACCCCGTGCCTCCGGAGCAGCAGGCGCCCACCCCGGTCGCGCAGCAGGAGACGCAGGAGAAGCTGTCGCGCCTGGCAACGCTCGTGGGGCCGAGGTACCGGCGCCGCACGTTCATGATCTGGGTGTTCCAGATCCTGCAGCCGCTCGGCTACCACGGCTGCGGCTCGCTGGTGCCGCTGGTGCTCGCGTCCAAGGGGTACGACGTCGTCAACAGCCTGCAGTTCAGCGCCGTGGTGTTCTCGGCTATCCGCTCGGCAGTGCGCTGTCGATCCCGATCATGGAGCGCCTGGAGCGCAAGACCATCCTGGTCGGCTCGGCCGCACTGATGGCGGCCTTCGGGCTGCTGTTCGCGTACGCCGGTGCCACCTGGCAGATCCTCGTGCTCGGCTTCGCGTACACGGCTGTCAGCAACGTCTTCTCCAACGGCTACCACGTCTACCAGGGCGAGCTGTATCCCACGGCCATCCGCGGCTCCGGTGCCGGCATCGCCTACTCGCTCGGCCGGGTCGCCAACGCCGCCATGCCGTTCATCCTCGTGGCCCGTGCTCCACTCGGCGGGCGCGAACGCGATGTTCGGTGTGGTTGCCGCTGCCATGGTCGTGCTCTGTCTCAACGTCGGCCTGTTCGGGCCGCGTACGACGGGGCTCTCGGTGGACCGCGCCGCGCTGGACACCGAACTGGATCGGATCGACTCCGACGAGGTCACGCGGTGAGGCGACCATGACTGGCACGATCATCGACAAGATCTGGGATCGCCACGTCGTGCACTCAGGCGGCGCTTCCCGCCCGGGCCTGCTCTACGTCGACATGCACCTGCTGCACGAGATCAGCAGCCCGCAGGCGTTCGAGGGACTGCGACTGGCGGGGCGTACTGCGCGGCGGCCCGACCTGACCCTCGCCGTCGAGGACCACACGGCGCCGACCGACGGGCAGGGCATCGTGCACGTGATCGGTCCCGAGCTCGGGCTCACCCAACCGGGCATGACGCTGGTCTGCGATGACAGCCACACCTCCACGCACGGCGCGCTCGGCGCGTTCGGCGTGGGCATCGGCACCAGCGAGATCGAGCACGTGCTCGCCACGCAGACGATCCAGCTGAACCGGCCCAGGACGCTCGCCGTGCACGTGGCCGGCAGGCTGCGCGAGGGCGTCACTGCCAAGGACCTGATCCTCGCCGTGATCGCCGACCTGGGTACGGGCGGTGGCGCGGGCTACGCCATCGAGTACCGCGGCGAGGCGATCGAGGCGATGTCGATGGGCAACCGGATGACGGTGTGCAACATGTCCATCGAGGCCGGCGCGCGTGCCGGCCTGATCACGCCGGACGAGAAGACGTTCGCGTGCCTGCGCGGCAGGAAACACGCTCCCGGTCCCGACCAGTGGGATGCGGCCGTCGCCGACTGGCGGCCGCTGGCCAGTGGCCCGGACGCCAGCTACGACAAGGAGATCACGATCGACGCCGGCGAGCTGGCGCCGTACGTCACGTGGGGCACCACGCCGGCGCAGAGCGTGCCGCTGACGGGCAACGTGCGGACCCGGCGGACATCGCCGACCCGGTGCAGCGTGCCGCCGCCACGCGTGCGCTGGAGTACATGGACCTGCCCGCCGGCACCAGGCTCGGCGACGTGCCCGTCGACATGGTTTTCGTAGGTTCGTGCACCAACGGCCGGCTCGACGACCTGCGTGCCGTGGCCGAGGTGCTGCGCGGTCGCCGCGTCCACGAGACGGTGCGGATGCTCGTCGTGCCAGGCTCGTTCTCGGTGCGGCAGCAGGCGGAGCGGGAGGGGCTCGACGAGGTCTTCCGCGCGGCCGGCGCCGAATGGCGTACGGCGGGCTGCTCGATGTGCGTCGGCATGAACGGCGACAGCCTCGCGCGCGGGCAGCGCTGCGCCTCCACGTCGAACCGCAACTTCGAAGGCCGGCAGGGCGCCGGCGCGTACGCACCTGGTGTCACCGCCCGTCGCCGCGGCGACCGCGGTACGCGGCGCGTTCACCGCGCCGGCCGACCTGCCCTAGCTGGTCGCCAGCAGGTCGAGGAACTCCGGGACGGTCATCGCGGTGAGGGCGTCGTGGTCCAGGCAGCGCTCGACGACGGTGGCCGCGTGGCGGTGCGGGAACCTGGTGGCCACGTTCTGCCGGAACTTCTCCTCGAGCAGCGGTAGGCCCTCGTCGCGGCGTACGCGGTGCCCGACCGGGTACTCGACCTCCACGGTGTCGGTGGCCGTACCGTTGGTGAAGACCACCCGGACGGCGCTGGCGATGGACCGCTTCTGCGGGTCCAGATAGTCACGGGAGTACCGCGGCTCCTCGGTCACCACCATCGCCGCACGCAGCTCGTCGATGCGTGGGTCGGCGGCCGCGGCCGCCTCGTAGTGGTCCGCGGTCACCGTGCCGTGGATGAGCGCGACGGCGACGATGTACTGCAGGCAGTGGTCGCGGTCGGCCGGGTTGTGCAGCGGGCCGGTCTTGTCGATGATCCGGATCGCCGACTCGTGCGTGGCGATCTCCACCCGCGCCACCTCGGCCAGCCGCGGCGCCACCTCGGCGTGCAACCGGACGGCCGCCTCGAGCGCGGTCTGCGCGTGGAACTCGGCCGGGTAGGAGATCTTGAACAGGACGTTCTCGATCACGTAGCTGCCCAGCGGCCGCGCCAGGGTGAGCTCCTTGCCTGCCGTGACCACATCGTGGAAGCCCCAGGTGGAGGCGGTCAGCGCGGTGGGATAGCCCATCTCGCCGGCGAGCACGAACAGCGCGAGCCGCACTGCCCGGCCGGTGGCGTCGCCGGCCGCCCACGACTTGCGGGGGCCGGCGTTCGGCGCGTGCCGGTACGTACGCAGCGCGCCGCCGTCGAGGAAGGCGTGCGAGCACGCGGCGGCGATGTCGTCGCGGTCGCCGCCGAGCAACCAGGTCGCGACGGCGGTGGACGCGACTCGCACGAACAGCACGTGGTCGAGGCCGAGCCGGTTCATCGAGTTGTCGAGCGCGAGCACGCCCTGGATCTCGTGCGCCTTGACGATGGCGGTGAGCACGTCCGTCATGGTCAGCGGCGGCCGGCCACTGCGGACGCGGCGGTTGGACTCGTAGCCCGCGGCCGCGAGGATCGCGCCGACGTTGTCCGACGGGTGGCCCCACTCCGCGGCGAGCCAGGTGTCGTTGTAGTCGAGCCAGCGCACCATGGTGCCGATGTCGAACGCGGCCTGCACCGGGTCGAGCACGTACGCCGTGCCCGGTACCTGCACACCGTCAGGCACCGTCGTGCCTGGTACGACAGGACCGAGCAGCTTCGTGCATTCCGGGTAGCGCAGCGCCAGCAGACCACAGCCGAGCGCGTCGACGAGCGTCGCGCCCGCTGTCCGGATAGCGAGACCGCTGTCGATCTGGGCGTTCGAGACATAGTCGGCGATGTCGTCGAGCAGCGGGTCGCACTTACGCGCAGTCGTGTCGTCAGCACTCACGTCAGCAGCATAGCTACGGGTAAGGTCGCACCGTGGCGATCACGTTGGTCCTCGAGGGCGCGGCCGATGACCGATGCATCGTGCGTCTCTCGCCGATCGCTGAGCTGTCGGCCGCATTGCATGCCCTGAACGAGATCGACCACCATCCACGCAGCCATGAGTGGGCCGACCTGGTGCGTCGTACAGTGCCCGGCGCGTTGCTCGACCAGGTGCGCGCGTGGGCGCCGCTCTGGGGGTCGTTGCGGGCCAGGTTCTTGATGCCGCTCGACGACGGACCCCAGCGGACGTTGGCCAAGGAGATCTCGGATATCGAGACGCTCGGCGAGCGGCACTTCGTCGCCATGTGCGCGGAAGCCATCGTGGACCGCGACCGCACCGTACGGTACGAGCGCCTCGGCGACGACCGATCCGCCGTACAGCGGTTCCGCGACCGCGCCAGGCAGCTCTCCGCTACGCGGTTGACCCTCGCCGAGAAGTTGCTCGCCGATCCCGGGTCGCTGCGCGCCGACGTGGTCGGGTTCCTCCGCGCGTTCGCCAGGTACGCGTTCGACGAGGAGTGGGAGGCGCAGCGCCCGCTGCTGATGCGGGAGGCCAGGCAGCGTGCGCGCGAGGTGGAACGTCGCGGGCTCGGCGTGCTCACGTCGCTGTCGAAGACCGTGCACGAGTGCAACCGCCCCCGCCGGGTCGTCTTCGACAAGCTCTACGACGGCAGCGCGAGGATCGCCGACCAGGTCTGCCTGATCGTGCCTTCCGTCCACGTCCGCCCGCACGTCGCCATCAAGCACAACGCGGGACTGCCGATCGTCGTCCAGTACCCGGTCGGCGGCACCAACGAGGTGACCTACGACCTGGTACGGACGCGCATGCTCGTGCTCAGCGACCCGATCAGGATCCGGATGTGCCGCTGGATCCTGCGCGAGCCGCACACCACGAGCGACCTGGCGAGGCGGATGGGGATGTCGCAGCCACAGGTGTCGAGGCATCTGCGCCGGCTGCGCGACGCGGGCCTGGTGCGTACCTGGCGCGAGGGCAGGCTGGTCTTCTACGCGCTCGACCCGGCGCCGATCGACAACCTGGGCAGCGACCTCGTCGACGCATTGCGTAGATGAGGTGTGTCCTGCGACTACGCGAACAATTGCCACTTGACGTAGGTGCTCCGGCTCTCGCACTGTGAGCGAGAAATGCCACCCTCGAATGACCCACCAGGTTCGGCGAGCCTCCGTCGCGATCTCGAGATCCTCGACGTGCTCGCCAGTGACGAATGCCGTCGGCGCGGCGGGCTCGGTGTCGTACGCATCGCCGAACAGCTTGGGCGGGAGAACAGCCAGGTGTCGCGGGCGCTGCGGGCGCTCGCGGCGGCCGGCATGGTCGAACGCGATCCGCAGACGCTGGACTACCGGCTCGGCTGGCGGCTCTACTCGTACGCGACCCGCACTTTCGAGGCGCGTCTCGTGCACCTCGCCAGCCCGTACATCCGCCGGCTGGTGGCCGCGGTGCAGGAGACCACGCACCTGTGCGTGCTGCGCGCCAACCAGGTGCTGACGCTGTGGAGCGAGGCGGCGCCGCACACCTACCGCGCACCCGCCTGGGAGGGCAGCTCCGTACCGGTGATGTCGACGTCGGCCGGGCGCGTGCTGCTCAGTGACTGGGAACCCGACGTCGTGCGCAAGTGGTTCGACGACGCCGACCTCGACACGTCGGGCGAGCGGCCGCGGGTACGTACGGTCGACGACCTGGTGAAGGAGCTCGCGGAGGTCAAGCACCGCGGTTACGCCCTGGTGCGGGAGGAGTTCGAGGTGGGGGTGGTCAGCTGCTCCGCACCGGTGAAGGACGTACGGGGCCGGGTGGTGGCGGCGATCAACGTGTCGGCACCGAGCCCGCGTCTTGGCAGCCGGCTGGACCAGGCCGGCCGCCTCTCCGCGCGCTGCGCGGCGGACATCTCCCGTGCGCTGCGTCAGGAGAACTCCAAACGCTAGCCCGGTCGGCCGACTGGGAGGCGCCACCGGCGTCGCCGTTGCATACTTCCGACATGGCGGAAAGGTCGGCACGTACGCACACTGGTCCCAAGCCACCGGCGCGTGCCGGTGCGCCTCGACGACGAGAGTCCGGTGTCGTGCAGGAAGCACCCGACACGGCGGTGCTGCTGGCCACGGGCGCGGAGTTCCGCACCAGGTCAGGAGCCCGGCCGAAGATGCTCTGCCGGGTCGGTGGTGTCAGTCTGCTCGAGCGCTCGCTGCGGGTGCTCAGGGCCGTGGGGATCGCACGGGTGCTCGTCGTGGTCGGTCGGCGGGGCACCGAGGTGGCCGCCGCCGCGGCCGCGTGCGACCCGAACGCCGAGATCGTGCACGACCCGAGCTGGACCGAGGGTACGGCTGCGTCGGTGCTGGCCGGGGTGCGGGCCGCGGCGACCGAACGGTGCCTGGTGGTCATGGGCGACCACGTCTTCGACCCGGCCGACGTGCGGCGGTTGCTCACTGCGCCAGGGCGGTCGGCGTTCGCGGTCAGCAGGGACGCCGGCAGGGAGATCGGCGGGCTGGCCGGTAGGCGGCCCACCAGGCTGCGGATCGGTGCCGACGGCAGGATCCGCGCGCTCGGCCACGACCTGACCGACTTCGACGCGGTCAGCGCGGGCCTGAGCGTGGTGCAGGTCGCGGACCTGCTCGGCGCCGTCGACGAGGATGCGCCCCCGTCGTCCTGGGTGGCGCTCAGGCAGCGGTTGGTCGCCGCCGGGCACGAGGTGATCGCGTGCGACACCGGCGACTTCTGGGCCGCCGTGGACTCACCCGAGGGCATCAAGCGGCTGGAACGGGCGATGTGGCGCAGGTACGGTCCGAAGCCGACCGACAGCCTGCTGAACCGGGTCTTCACCCGGCGGATCTCCGGCCCGTTCACCCGGCTGCTGCTGCGTACCGGCATCACGCCGGACACCGCCACGTACGCCGCCTTCGTGCTGACGCTCGCGGCGGCCGCGTTGGTCGCGACGGGTGAGCGATGGTTGCTGGTCGTCGGTGGCATCGGGGTCATCCTGGGGTGCGCGCTCGACGGCGTGGACGGTGAGCTCGCCCGGGTCAGCGGCCGCTCGTCCCGACGGGGCGCGGTGCTCGACACGCTGCTCGACAGGTACGCCGACCTCGCCGTCGTCGTCGGCCTGGTGTTCGGCGCAGGTGCCACGGTGGCCGCGCTCGGTTGGGGGTTGGCCGCAGCGGCGGGCTGTCTGCTCGTGTCCTACGTGCACGCGGTCGGCAGGGACACCGACGTTCGGCTGCTGCTCCGGCGGGAGTTCCGGCTGCTCATCTTCGCGGTCGCGGCGGTGTCCGGCTTCCCGTTGTGGGGGCTGGTCGCGGTGGCCGTGCCGGCGAACGTCGACGTGGTGCGCGGCGTGGTGCTGCTCCTGCGCGCGACGCGCTGACGGTCAGCCGCCGGCGAGCAGCTCGTCGCGTCTCGCGGTGAGCTGGTCGCGCTTCGCGGTGAGCTCGTCGCACCGCTGCTTCAGCCAGTGCACCATGGCGATCAGCCATTCGGTGATGTCGCTGACCTCTTCCAGGCTCTGCTTCAGCCGCTTGTGCCTGGCCCAGTCGAAGACGATGTTGTCGATGAACAGGTCGGCGAACCACCGGGTGTTGACCGCGGGCAGCTGCACCGACGCCTCCACGCCGATGTCCGCGAGCTCCCGGCTGAAGCTGTCCAAGGCGCGCTGCCCGACCCAGGCCAGCTCGTCGGCGGCGTTGCTGTGCTGGTGCTTGTAGTAGTCGGCGTACGGCGCGAAGAACGTGAGTACTTCACCGACGACGTCGCGGCGGCTCGCCCGGATGGCGTGGCCGAGGTGGTCGTTCATGCGCATGATGACGCCGCCTGCCGCCATACCCGCCTGCTGCGCCTCGGTGTACTCGTGCAGGTCGGAGTCGGCGGTCATGAACTGGGTGTGCACAAGGCTGAGTTCCTGCCCGCGTGGGTCGCCCAGCTCGGCCAGCTGTTGGGCCTTGCGCTTCATGGCGTAGTCGTAGCGCTCTCTCGCGTCGCCGAGTGCGGCGAGCTCTGCCCGTAGCTCGGTGAGCTCCACACCGATCTGCTGCAGCCGGCCGCGCTCGCCCTCGAGCTTCAACCAGGCGGCCTCCGCCTCGACGCGTTCGGTGGCCAGCTTCGTCTCCCGGCCGCCGACGAGATCGGCGATCAGCTTGGCGAACCCACCGCGCTCCAGCCGGTCGACGTCGCGGCGCTCCGACGCGAACTCCCGCTCGTACGTGGCGACCCGTTCCTGCACGGCCTCGTGCAGGTCGGTGAGGTGGTAACGCTGGTTGACCAGCTGATCGTAGCGGCGTACTCGTGCATGTGAGTCGCGTATCGCCTCGTCGACGTTGAACACGCTGGATTCGTCGGACATCGCCAGGATCCTACTGCCAGTGACGGTTCCGTGGTGTTCTCGCCTCGTTCTTTCCGTGCCTCGCGCCGCTCAGGGTGTCGTCCAGGGTCTTCCCTGACGCCGGGCGGGGAGCTCTCTCGCATACTGGGTGCGTGGGAACCGGAGACTTGCACCCGAGCGCGATCGACACGTACCTGACCGACCTGTCGACGGCGCTCCGTGGTCCCCGTCGGGTGAAGGCGGGGCTGCTCGAGGAGGCGCGCGACGGCCTGCTCGAAGCGGCCGAGGCCGACCAGGCGGCCGGCGCCGAGCGGCCGGTGGCCGAGCGCCGAGCCGTCGCCGAGTTCGGGCGGGTTCCCGACGTCGTGCCCGACTACCAGCGGGTGCTCGGGTTCGCCCAGGCCAGGCGTACGGCCGTGCTGGTGTTCCTGGTCACTGCGCTGCAGAGCATCGGGTCGACGTTCGCGTGGCGGACGGCGGGGCTGGGCTGGACGAGCGATCCCGGACCCTTCTACTACCTGGCGTCCTCCGTCGTGGACTGGACGGGCGTCGGGCTGAAGGTGCTGACCCTGCTCGTGCTGCTGATGTGCGGCATCGGTGTCAGGTTCCTCGGCGCCAAGCGCTGGATCCCGCGGGTCACCGGCTACTACGCGGCCGGCGTGTGCGTGTACTCCGTGCTGGTGGCCGCGCTGCTCGCCTCCGGCTACTCGGCCGAGGTGCTGTTCACCGCGCCGCGGCTCGGCTGGTTGTTGGCGGTCGGCTTCGTGCCGTTCCTGTTCCTCGGCTGGTCGGCGCGCCGGTGCCTGGTCTCCGCCTGACTCACTGCTCGGCGACGACCGCGTAGGCGCGCACCGGGAAGGTGCCGCACCCCGCCACCGGTGCCGGCACGGCGTGCAGCCGCGCGCCGTTCGCCGGCAGCCGGTCGAGGTTGGTCAGGTGCTCGAGCACGGGAATGCCCGCGCCGAGCAGTGCGGTGTGCACCGGCCGGGTGCCGTCGGCCGCGTCGTCGACGTTCACCGCGTCGATGCCGACCAGCGCGGCACCCGATCGAACCAGCCACTCGGCGGCGTCGGCGGTCAGGTACGGCGCGTCCCCGCCGTACGCGGGTGTGCCCCAGTGTCTGTCCCACCCGGTGTGCACGAGCACGGCGTGCCCGGTGACGTCCAGGCCCGCCAGCGCGTCGGCGTGGATGCCGCGGCCGGTGGCGCCCGCCGCCCGGACGACCACGACCGGCAGGTCGGCGAGCGACTCCAGGGGTAGCCCGGCGAGGTCGGTGCCTTCGGGATACCGGTGGTACGGGCTGTCCACGTAGGTGCCGGTGTTGCCGACCATGGTGACCCGCTGGATGGCGAACTCGGTGCCGGGCGCGTAGTGCTCGCGGGACGCCTGGTGGCTGAGGTGGTCGCTGATCTCCGGGCCCGGCAGGCCGGGGAACGTGGTCATGCCGGCGGTGATCGGGTGGCTGAGGTCGATGAGCCGGTACTGCGTCATGGGGCGAGTTTGCCCCATCCGAGGCGCGACCAGTACGTCCCCGGGCGTAGCCGGATGGTCGTCGCGCGACGGACGCGGCGACGGCGGCGGTCCACGAAGGTGAGCACGACGCTCGCTTCTGGGTGTCGCCACTCGCCCGCACTGGAGGTCGTCATGTACGGAAGTCAACCCGTCTCGCCCGAGTCGACGCCGAGGGTCAGAGGACCGAACCCGCACGGCATCGGCGGCGTGCTGTTCGCGGTGCTGTTCCTCTCCAGCCAGACGGTGGCCGGGATGTTCGCGACGGGCGCGGCCCCGCTGCCGGACGCCGAGGCCGCAGAGATCGCGGCGTACTTCGCGCGGAACCAGCTGGCTGCCGGGGTGCTGAGCACGTTCCACGCGGTGGCCGCGCTCGCCCTGCTGACCTTCGTCCGGCCGGTCGTCGCGGTGGTCAGGGACGCCGCAGGGACCCGGCGTGCGCTCCCGGTGGTGGCCGCCGTCGGCGGCGTGCTCGCTGCGGTCGGCCTGTTCGTCTCCGCGGCTCTGGGGTTCGCGCTGGCGCTGTTCGCGCCCGGGTGGGAGCTCGGCGTGGTCGCGGCGGTGCGGATGACCAACTTCTACACCGGCGGTGTCGTGCACGTCGTCAGCCTCGGGGTGTTCGTGGGCGCCGCAGCGCTCGCGACCGTGCGGCCGGCGGCGTTGCCGAAGGGCATAAGGATCTACGGCTGGGTCGCCGCCATCCCGGCGGTGCTGTCGGTGCTTTCCGTCCCCATCTACCTGGCGTCGGTGCTGCTGCCTGTGGGGCGCATCCTCTGCCTGGTGTGGTGCGTGGCGGCCGGCGTCGCGGTGCTCGTCGGCGTCCGCCGGTTCGCCGGCGTCCGTACGAGACCCGCTGCCCCGCCGTCGCCCACCTGACCCCACGGCCGGCCGGTGTGTCCGCTGGACACACCGGACGGCTTGCCGCCTGGGCACGGCCGGGTCCGGCATCATGAAGCCGCGAGGCATACGGGTCGCGCCGAGGCGATGGGGGATGGATGGCCCTGTTCGGGCGCCGCAAGCAGGTCACACCGCCGATGGTCCGGCCACCGGCGCAGCGGGAACCCAGCGACCGTGCCCCGTGGGCACTGCGGGTGATGAGCGACTGGTCGTGGCGGCTGCTCGTCGTCGGACTCTTCCTCGCCGCGATCCTGTGGCTGCTGTACCAGGTGAAGGTCGTCGCGATCGCGTTCATCGTCGGCGTCCTCGTCACCGCGCTGCTCTTCCCGTTCGTCGCGGCGCTGAACCGGATCGGGTTCCCGCGCCTGCTGTCCACGGTCACGGTCTTCGTCGTGGGGCTGGGCGTGCTCGTCGGGGTGGGCTTCTTCGTCGGTAACCAGGTGAGCAGGAACGCGCTCGCGCTGCGCGAACAGGTGCTCGACGTCGTGGCGCAGGGAGAGGACTGGCTCGCCAACGGTCCGCTGCAGGTCGACGCCGCGCAGATCGCCGAGCTGACCGCTCGGCTCCAGGACGCGATCAAGACCAACTGGCAGGAGATCGCGACGGGCGCGGTCACCGGTCTCGGCACCACGGTGGAGGTCGTCGGCGGGGTGATCCTGGCCGCCTTCAGCGTCTTCTTCCTGCTGCACGACGGCCCGCAGATGTGGGCGTGGTTCACGGCGAAGGTGTCCGAGGGACCGCGCACCCGGTTGCGAGAGGCCGGTGCGGTGGCCTGGCGCACCATCAGCCACTACGTACGCGGCACCGTGGTCATCGCGTTCACCGATGCGGTCGCCGTCACGATCACGTTGCTCATCGCGGGTGTGCCGCTCGCCGTGCCCGTCGGCGTGCTGGTGTTCCTCGGCGCGTTCGTCCCGATCCTCGGGCTCGCCATCACCGGTGCACTCGCGGTCGCCCTCGCCCTGATCTCCAAGGGCCTGATCGTCGCGGTCGTGGTGCTCGGCGTCATCGTCCTCGCCGTGCAGGTCGAGGGGCACGTTCTGCAACCGATCGTGATGAGCCGCGCGGTACGCGTGCATCCGCTCGCGGTGATCCTCGCGGTGACCGCAGGGACGTTCATCGCGGGCATCTTCGGCGCGGTGATCGCCGTGCCGCTCGTGGCCGTGCTGAACAACATGCTCACCAGCAAGGTCATCGACTTCTCGCCGCCGCAGCGGCGCACCGGACGGCGGTGGCGTAGGCAGCGGGCCGGCGCCGAGTCGGGCTAGCTCTTCGGCCCCTCGACCTGGCCGAAGCCCTCCCCGGCGACGAGGCTGGCACCGATCCTGCGGGTGAGACCGGGCAGCACGCACACCAGTAGCAGGCCGACGGCGAGCCAGCCGGCCGCGATGTAGGGGAACACGTCGTACGGCGGCTCGGTGCCGCGGTTCTCCCAGAACACGTAGCCGAGGAACGCCACGGACAGCACCGGCAGGACCCGGTCGACGACCCCCAGCCCGGCCGGCTGGCGGACCGAGCGCACGAGCAGCGCGACGCTGGTCATCCCGTAGACCACGATCAGCACCAGGGACGCGAGCGTCGCGGACCAGAAGAACTGGTTGGTGACCTGGTCGCCGCCAGGCAGCAACGCCACCAGACCCATCACCACGACGACGAGTGCGAGCACGGTGTAGACGGCGTTGCGCGGGATGTCGTGCTTCTCGTTCTTGCGGCCGAGGGCCTTGGGGCCGAAGCCGTCCCTGCCCATCGCGAACAGCACCCGGGAGGCAGCCGCGGTGCAGCCGGTCGCGGACGCGAAGGCACTCGCCACGGCGCCGATGTTGATCAGCACGGCGAACGTCTCGCCGATGTATGTCTGGGCCAGGTCCGCGAGGGTGCCGCCGGACGAGGCGAACGCGTCCACGCCGGCCTCGTCCACGCCGAAGCCGGAGATCTGCACGTACATGCATAGCGTGTAGAACACCCCGAGCAGCACCACGGACACCCAGATCGCCCGCGGAATGTTGCGCCGCGGCTCGCGGGTCTCCTCGCCGAGCGTGGCCGCACCCTCGAAACCGGCCCACGAGAGGAACCCGAACACCGTGGTGGCGAAGACCATGCCGATGCCCGCGTCGCCGGGCAGCAACGGGGTCAGGGTGAAGCTCTGCCCGTCGGGGCGTTGTCGGTGAGCAGCGTGCCCGTGACCACCGCGAGCAGCACGAGCACCAGGCCGACGCTCAGCGCCTCCAGCCCGATCAGCGTGTGTGCCACCGCCCGTACGTCCCTCGTGGTGAGGGCGAGTACGGCTACCAGCACGAGGCCGACGAGGACGGCACCTGCACCCCGAACAGCCGGTCGAGCAGCGTGGTGAGGAACAGCGCGGTGGCGGAGCTGGTGGTGATGATGAAGCCGAAGTACACGCCGAGCAGTCCCCAGCCGGAGAAGAACCCCGCGCGCGGGCCGATGGTCGCCCCCGCGAGCGCGTAGACAGAACCGGCGTGGTGGAACCGGCCGGTGAGCCGGACGAACGAGTACGCCACGAGCGCGACGCCGCCGAACGACAGCAGGAAGGTGAGCGGTACCGCGGGGCCGACCATGGTGGCCGGCTGTGCTCCGTTCAGGCTCATTGCCAGCGTCGGCGCCATGATGCTCAGCGACAACGCGATGGCGCCCCAGAAGCTCAGCGTCCCTGACTTCTTGGCCGGCTGCTCCATGCCACTCTCCTCTGCGCTCACCCCCGACAACAGAGAATGACGTGTATTACGCCTAGTCTGTTAACCCCTGAAAATGTAATGTACGTTCCATGACGCAGGAGATCGCGAGCGAGCTGCGCCGGCTGCTGCCGACGCTGCCCGCCGCACAGCGCAGGGTGGCGCGGGTGCTGTTGGCCGACTATCCGGCCGCCGGCCTGCAGACCGTCGCGAAGATCGCGGAACGCTCCGCGACCAGCGGCCCGACGGTGCTGCGGCTGCTCGACCAGCTCGGCTACCAGGGCCACCCGGAGTTCCACCAGGCGTTGCGCGAGGAGCTCACCACCCAGCGCACGTCACCGCTGACCCAGCTGAACCAGTCGGCGGAGGGGCCGTCCGCGGCTGAGGTGCTCTCGTCCGGGGTCGCGCGCTCGGTGGCTGAGCTGTCCGCCGACGAGCTGCGCGCCGCGAGCAAGCTGCTCACCAACCCGCGGCGGTCAGTGTACGCCACCGGCGGCAGGTTCACCGACCTGCTAGCCGACTACCTGATCAGGCACCTGCGTGAACTGCGCCCCGGCGTACGGCACGTGGCCGCGGGCGACCGGGTGCCCTGCCTGCTCGACCTGCATGCCGGCGACGTCGTGGTGGTCTTCGACGTACGCCGGTACCAGCGCGACACCCAGCTGTTCGCCGCCGAGGCCGTCAACAGGGGCGCGAAGCTGATCGTGGTGACCGACCCGTGGCTCAGCCCGGTCGCGACCGACGCGAACGTCGTGCTCCCGGCGAGCGTGCAGGCGCCGAGCGCGTTCGACTCGATGGTGCCGGCGATGGCCGTCGTGGAGACGCTGATCGGGTACGTGCTCGCCGAGTACTCCGACAAGGCCGCCGACCGGCTCGCGGAGTTCGACCGGCTGTGGTCGCTGCAGCACGGCGACATCGACCCGTAGGAAGGGACGTCCGTTGACCGACGTACTGGCCGAGTTCGTGGCCGACCTGCCGTTGTTCGACCACCACTGCCACGGCGTGGTGCGGGACCTGCCGGACCGGGCCGCGTTCGAGCTGCTCGCCACCGAGTCCGACTGGGCGGCGCCCGCGGGCACGACGGTCTTCGACTCGCCGTTCGGGGTCACCGTGCGTGCGGAGTGCGCGCCGTTGCTCGACCTGCCGCGGCACTGCACAGCCGACGACTACCTGCGGCGGCGGTTCGAGCTCGGGGTGGCCGAGGTGAACGAGCGGCTGCTGCCGCGTACCGGCATCTCCGTCTACGGCATCGACACCGGCTTCCGCACCGACACCATCCTGACGCCGCCCGAGATGGCCGCGCTCGGGCGGGCGTCCGCGGTGACCATCGTGCGCCTGGAGCAGGTGGCCGAGGAGGTGTTCGAAGCCGGCACCACGGCGGCCGGCTTCGCCGCCGACTTCGCGAGCGCGCTCGACGAGGCGAGCCGGCACGCCGTCGGCTACAAGAGCATCGTGGCGTACAGGTACGGGCTGGACTTCGATCCCGTACGGCCCGGCCCGGTGGAGGTGCGCGACGCGGCCGCCGAGGTGCTGCGCGACCAGCAGCTACGGGTCGCGCACCCGGTGCTGTTGCGGCACCTGCTGTGGAGTGCGGTCGACCGCCGGCTGCCGTTGCAGTTCCACGTCGGCTACGGCGACTCCGACATCAACCTGCACCGCTGTGACCCGAGCCAGATGACGGAGTTCATCCGGCTCACCCGGGAGAGCGGTGCGCAGATCATGCTGCTGCACTGCTACCCGTTCCAGCGCGAAGCGGCGTACCTCGCGCAGGTGTTCCCGCACGTGTACCTCGACACCGGGGCGGCGGTGAACTACACCGGCGCCGGTGCCAGGGACGTCGTCCGGGAGTCGCTCGAGCTGGCGCCGTTCCACAAGGTGCTGTTCTCCACCGACGCGTTCGGCCTGCCCGAGCTGTACTACTGCGGCACACTGCTGTGGCGCCGGGCCGTGACCGACCTCTTCGGCCACTGGGTCGACAGCGACCTGATGGGTCTCGCCGACGCGCGGCGGTACCTCACCATGTTGGCTAGCGGCAACGCCGAGCGCGTCTACCCGGATGTGCGCCCGTGACAGGTGAGCTGTGGCGGGCGGTCGAGGCCCGGCTGCCGGCAGCCGTCGAGCTCCGCCGCGAGCTGCATGCTGCGCCGCGTCTCGGCGGGGCGGAGGAACCGGTGGCCGCCAGGCTGGCCGAGCTGATCGGGCAACCTGACGCCGAGTCGGTCGACGGTGGGCGGCTGCTGCGCATCGGCGACACGGCCGGCCCGGCGATCGCCGTAAGGGCGGAGCTGGACGCGCTGCCGATCACCGAGCAGACGGGCGTGCCGTGGGCGTGCACCACCGGGGCGATGCACGCGTGCGGCCACGACGTGCACCTGGCCGCTCTCACCGCCGTCGCGCAGGCGGCGCGCGACGGCGACCTGCCGGTGCCGATGCTGGCGACGCTGCAGCCGCGGGAGGAGACCTACCCGTGCGGGGCCGTGGACGTGCTCGCGTCGCCGGCCTGGGCCGCGCACGACGTCGCGGCCGTCGTCGGTGTGCACCTGCAGCCGCAGCTGCCTGCCGGCCAGGTGTCGCTCGTGCCTGGCCCGGTGAACGCCGCCGCCGACGAGTTCACCGTGACCGTCACCGGCGCCGGGGCGCACGCCGCGTACCCACACCTGGGCCGTGATCCGGTCGTCGCCATGGCCGCGGTGGTCACAGCGCTGCAGCACCTGGTGTCGCGCCGCACCGACCCGATGGACGCCGCGGTGCTGACCATCGGCCGGATCAACGGCGGCCAGGCCGCGAACGTCATCCCGAGCGCGGTGCAGATCGGCGGCACGCTGCGGTCGTTCGACGTCGAACACCGGGCCGCGATGGTGGCCGCGATCGAGTCCACCGCCGCGCTCGTAGCTCGCGCCCACGACTGCGTCGCCGTCACCGAGGTGTCCGCGGGAGAACCGGTGCTGCACAACGATCCCGGCCTGGTCGAGCAGATCGCGCCGCGGCTGGCGGACGCCGGGTTCACGCACGGCCGCGCCCTGCGGTCGTGCGGCGCGGACGACTTCTCGTACTACTGCGAACGCCACTCGGCGGTGATGGTCTTCGTCGGCGTCGGTGACGCCGCGGCCGACTCGCCGGGTCTGCACCATCCGAGCTTCCTACCCCCTGACGGCAGCGTGGCCGACGTTGCACGGGCAATGGTCGCCGGCTACCTCGGTGCATGCGCTGCCAGCCCTACAGGTGAGGAGTCGGCCCCATGACAAGTGCGGACGTGCTGCTGAGCATCGTCGACAACGCGGCCGCGACCCGGACGAAGCTGGTGCCACGGCGCCGGGTCGCCGGTGCGACGAGCAAGGGCATCGGGCTGTCGCCGGTGTTCGCCGTCATGTGTATCAACAACGACATCACCTCGTCGCCGGCCGTGTCCGGGCCTGTCGGCGACATGCGGCTGCTGCCCGACCTGGACGCCGGCGCCGTGCTCGACGACGAGCTGGTCTGGGCGCCCGCCGACCAGCTCGACCAGCAGCTGGAGCCGATGCCCTTCTGCCAGCGCAGCGCCGCCGGCCGGTTGGCGGGCGCGGCGGCGGCCGACGGCTGGCACTACCTGATGGCGTTCGAGCTGGAGTTCACCGTGTTCCGTACCGAGGGCGCGGACGTACGACCGGCGCACGAGGGCCCGGGGTACGCGATGACACCGTTCCTGCTGCTCGAGCCGTTCCTGCGCGACCTGCTCGCCGGCCTCGAGGCGGCCGGGATCGAGGTGGAGCAGGTGCACCCGGAGTACGGCGACGGCCGGGTCGAGGTGTCGATGGCACCGGCGCCGCCGGTGCGTGCGGCCGACAGGTATGTACTGGCGCGGTTGATCACCACCCGGACAGCGCTGCGGCACGGACTGCGGTGTCGTTCGCGCCCGTGACCACGACCGAAGGCGGCGTCGGCAACGGTGCGCACGTCCACCTGTCGGCGTGGTCGGACGACACCAACGCGTTCGCCGGCGGCGCCGGCCGGTTCGGGCTGACCGAGGCGGGCGAACAGATGGTCGCCGGGTTGTGCGGCGGCCTGGTGGAGTCGGTCGGGCTGCTCGCGCCGAGCGTGCTCAGCTACCAGCGGCTGGTGCCCGGGCACTGGTCCGGCGCGTGGGGCTGCTGGGGGCTGGAGAACAGGGAAGCCGGCATCCGGTTCGTGCAGGGCACCGCCGGCCACGGCGCGCGGGCGGCCAACTGCGAGGTGAAGGTCGTCGATGCCACCGCCAACCCGTACCTGGTGGTTGGTGCGTTGCTGGCGTGGCTGCAGCACGGGCGCAGCGTCGAGGCGGCGCTGCCCGAGCCGGTGGCCGGTGACCCGGCGGCGCTGTCCGACGCCGAGCGGGCGGGCTGCCAGGTGGCCACGCTGCCGCGGGACCTGGGCTCCGCACTCGACGCGCTGGAGTCGAGCACCGTGCTGCGGGAGGCGTTCGGCGCGCCGCTGCTCGACAGCTTCGTCGCCGTGCGGCGGCACGAGCTCGCGACGTACGGGCCGCTCTCGAACGAGGAGACCGGTCGCGAGTTGCGCTGGAGGTACTAGGCATGGCGAGAGGACGGCCGCACCGGTCGCTGTGGCTGCACGAGGCCGGGGTCACCCCGGCGCTCGACCCGCTGCGGGGCCGGGTCCGTGCGGACGTCGCCGTCGTCGGCGGTGGGTACGTGGGCCTGTGGACCGCGCTGCGGATCAAGGAGCTGGCCCCGGAGACCGACGTCGTGATCCTCGAGGCCGACGTGTGCGGCGGCGGCGCGTCCGGGCGTAACGGCGGCTTCGTGCTCTCCTGGTGGCCGAAGATCTCGTCGCTGGTCGCGCTGTGCGGTGAGGCCGAGGCGATGCGGCTGGTGAGGGCGTCCGAGGACGCCATCACCACCATCGGTGACTTCTGCCGGGCCAAGGCGCCTGCGGCCGACTTCCGGCAGGCCGGTTGGCTGTGGACGGCGACGAGCAGCGCCCAGGACGGCGCGTGGGCGGGTGTGGTCGACGTCAGCGAGCGGCTGCGTCCTGGTGCCTTCACCGTGCTCGAGCCGGCCGAGGTCGCGCGCCGGTCCGGTTCCGCCAGCCACCTGGCCGGGGTGCTCGAACACTCCGGCGGCACCGTGCATCCCGGCCACCTGGTGCGTGCGCTGCGTGCCGAGGCGCTCGACGCCGGCGTGCGGATCTTCGAGCACTCGCCGGTGCGCGGGCTCGCCCGTACGGGGGTTCCCGTGGTCAGCACGGCTTCCGGCCGGGTGGTCGCCGATCGCGTGGTCGTCGCGACGAACGCGTGGGCGGCCGGACTGCGTGAGCTGCACACCAGCCTGTTCGTGATCTCCAGCGACATGATCACCACCGCGCCGATCCCCGGGCGGCTGGCGGAGATCGGCTGGACGGACGGCGTCGGGGTCACCGACTCGCAGATGCTGGTCTGCTACTACCGCACGACGGGCGCCGGGCGGGTCGCGTTCGGCAAGGGCGGTTGGTCGATCGGGCTCGGCGGCTGGATGCCGCCGTCGATGCAGCGGCACCGGGGGCGGGCGAGGCTAGTCGAGGCCGACTTCCGGCGCTACTACCCGATGTTGCGCGACGTACCGATCACGCACGACTGGGCCGGGCCGATCGACCGTAGCCACAACAGCCTGCCGTTGATCGACTGGCTGAACCGGGACCGCACCATCGCGTACGGCGTCGGCTGGTCGGGCAACGGGGTCGGCCCTAGCGTGGTCGGCGGCAGGGTCCTCGCCTCGCTGGCGCTCGGCCGCGACGACGAGTGGGCGAACTGTGGCCTGGTCGGCGCTCCGCGCCGGCGGTTTCCGCCGGACCCGGTGCGCTACGTCGGGGCGCACCTGGTGCGGGAGGCGATCGTACGCAAGGAACGCGCGGAAGCCCTGGAGCTGGCGCCCGGCCGGATCGCGACCGCGTTGAGCGGTCTGGCCCCCGCCGGCCTGGAGGACAAGTCCTGACCGAGCCGGACCGTAGTCGGCGGTTTCCGGTCTGGGCGGTCGGCTGTCGGTGCCGGCGGCTAGTGTCCCGCGGTACCGATCCACGTTGCGACCTGGGAGCGTTTCATGGCATCACGTCTCAACCCGTACCTGAGCTTCGACGGCAACGCGCGTCAGGCGATGGAGTTCTACAACGGCGTCTTCGGCGGCACGCTGAACCTCAACACCTACGGCGAGTTCGGCGCCGACCACGGCGCCGACGCCGACAAGATCATGCACAGCATGCTCGAAACCGACGACGGCTTCGCGCTGATGGGCTCCGACCTACCGCCGGGCGAGGAGTACAAGCCAGGCAACACCATGACAGTAAGCCTCAGCGGCGACGACGACTCCCTGAGGCAGTACTGGGAGCAGCTCTCCGCCGGCGGCACAGTAGCCGTCCCCCTCGAGAAGCAAATGTGGGGCGACGAGTTCGGCCTTTGCACCGACCGCTTCGGCGTCTCCTGGATGGTGAACATCAGCCCCCCACAAGCCTGACGGAGCCGCCAGCCCCCGGGCGCCTGGTGGCCGGTAGCGGTCCCGGTCCCGCTACCGCTGCCGCTGCCGCGTGTGTGTCGCGCTGCCGCTGCCGCGTGTGTGTCGCGGTAGCGGGTGCGGCGGTGCCCGTGGCCGACGCCGTGAGCGTGACGCCGGCCGACACCCGGTGTCGCGGCGCCCGTGTCCCGCGCGGTGTGTGTGTCGCCGTGCCCGTGACCGGCGCGCCGTGGGGCTGACGCGGCGCCCGTGTCCCGCGCGGTGTGTGTGTCGCCGTGCCCGTGACCGGCGCGCCGTGGGGCTGACGCGGCGCCGGTAGCGGGTGCGGCGGTGTGTGTGTCGCCGTGCCCGTGACCGGCGCGCCGTGGGGCTGACGCGGCGCCGGTAGCGGGTGCGGCGGTGTCCATGGCCGACGCCGTGAGCGTGTCGCGGGCCGCTGGGAGGTGGCCGGTGCGTGAGTGTGACGTCGGCCAGCACCCGGTGTCGCGGCGCCCGTGTCCCGCGCGGTGTGTGTGTCGCCGTGCCTATGACCGGCGCGCCGTGAGGCCGACGCAGCGCCCGCGGCCGGAGCGGTCGCGAGTGTGTCGTGGCGCCCCTGACCGGCACCGTAAGTGTGACGCCGCGCCGTGCCCGTGGTTGGTGTCGTGAGTTGTCGCGGTGCCTGCGGCCCCGAGGCGCGCAGGTTGCCGTTCGCTGGGGTTTCGGGGGACGCTGCGCGGTTGATGACGGGGTTTCGCGGCATTTCGTACGGTTGGCGCGCGGCGGTTGGCGCTGCGGTGGCGGCCGTTGGCCGGCTGCTCGACCCGCGCCGACCCGCGCGGCGGGTGCTGTTCGCTGGGCTCGTGGGGGTCGTCCTGCTGGTCGCCGGGTTCGCCGTCGTCTGTGGGGACGTGGGGGACGGTGACGGTCTGGCGGCTTACGACCGGTCGGTGCTCGGCTGGCTGACCGGCCAGCGCGGCGACGATCTCACCATCGTGGTGCGCTTGGTGACCGCGCTGGGCGCCGCGGTGTCGGCGATCGTCCTCGGCGGGGTCGGTGCGCTGCTCGGTGTGCTGCGGACCCGCCGGGCGTGGCCGCTCGTCCTGGTGACCGTCGCGCTGTGCGGCGCCGGTCTCAGCATCGTGCTGGTCAAGCAGCTCGTCGGTCGGGTACGTCCGCCGGGTGTCACGGCGCTGGTCGGCGAGACCGGGTGGTCGTTCCCGTCCGGGCACACCCTCGGCGCCACCGTCACGTTCGGTGTACTCGGCTACCTCGGTGTGCGGCTCGTCCGGGCATGGTGGCACCGCGTCTGGATCGTCGGTGTGGCAACGGTGATGATCGTCGCCGTCGGGGTCAGCCGGATGTACCTCGGTGTCCACTGGCTGACCGACGTCGTCGGCGGGTGGCTGCTCGGCGCGGCCTGGCTCGTCGCCTGCCTCACCGTATGCCAGCTGTTAACCGCAGACAGGAGCGATCGATGACCCCGTTCGACATCGAAGTGCCGGATGCGGAGCTGGCGGACCTGCGGCAACGCCTGCGGCACACCCGCTGGCCCGACGCGCAGACCGTCGACGACTGGTCGCAGGGCGTG
>WHTA01000068.1 GCA_009379825.1 Streptosporangiales bacterium | reverse complement strand
CCACGTGATCGTCGACCACCACATACAGTGCTGTCAGGAGGGTGTTCAGTTCTTTGGTCACACATCGATCTTGAACACCCTCCGCCCCACGTCTCCGCAGCCGCGCCGACCACACCCTTCAAGGAATCACTCATCTAGGTGACCCCGAAGGAAAGGTGCCGCCCGCTGTGACCGTGCACTCCCCGACGGCCTCCCCACGCACCAGCCCCGACCGCACCTGGTTGGTCGCCGCGGCGGCGGCGCTGTGGGGGGTGTCCGCGCTGATGCGCGAGCCGCTCGCCAGCCAGCTGCCCGCTGCCACCATCGTCGTCTACGAGCACCTGCTGCTCGTCGGCTTCCTCGCGCCGTTCCTGCCGTCGGCGGTGCGTGCGGTGTGGGCGGCGAGCGTGCGCACGAAGATCGCCGTGCTCGTCATCGGTGGCGGCAGCTCGGCACTCGCGGCGACGCTGTTCACCGCGGCGTTCACCTTCGGCGACCCGGTCACGCCGCAGGTGCTGCAGAAGCTGCAGCCGCTGATCGCCATGACGCTCGCGGCCGTGCTGCTCGGCGAACGGATGAGCCGCAGGTTCCCGCTGTTCGCGCTGCCGGCACTCGCCGGCAGCTGGCTGCTCGCGTTCCCCGACCCGTTCGCGGTGTCGCTGTCCACCGCGATGGGCGCGCTGCTGGCGTTCGGCGCCGCGGCGCTGTGGGCGTGCGGCACGGTGCTCGGCCGGGTCGCCGGTGCCGAGCTGACCGCCATGCAGGTCACCATGCTGCGGTTCACCGTCGGCCTGGTGGCGGCCGTCTGCATCGCGCTTGCGTCCGGCTCGTCGCTTGTATTCTCGCCGCTCACCTGGAGCAACGTGGGCCTGCTCGTGCTGCTCGCGCTCGTGCCAGGGCTGATCAGCCTGGTCGCGTACTACTACGGGCTGCGCGCCACCCCGGCGACCCGCGCGACCCTGGCCGAGCTCGCGTTCCCGCTCACCGCGGCGCTCGTCGGGGTGCTGGTGCTCGGCGCACGGCTGGACGCGAGCCAGTGGGTCGGCTTCGCCATCGCGCTCGTCGCGGTGACCGGCCTGAGCCTGCACGAGCGGCGCAGCCAGCAGGCGGCGGTGACCGTCCGCGCCGACCGCTGACCCGGCGGGCAGGTAAACCGGGTGCCGCCGGCGCACCCGGTCCCTACGGTGAGCGGATGCAGCTGCGCGCGGAACGCCCGGACGACCTGGCCGCCGTACGCACGGTGCACCGCGAGGCGTTCGGTGACCACGGCGCGGTCGTGGTCGACCTGCTCGACTCGCTGCGGGCCACCGACGCCGACCCGCTGTCGCTGGTCGCCGAGCGCGCCGGCCGGGTCGTCGGGCACGTGCTGTTCACCCGCAGCCTGCTCGACGCGCCCCGCCGCCTGGTCGACGTGCAGGTGCTCAGCCCGCTCGGCGTGCTGCCCGGGCACCAGCGCACGGGCGTCGGGTCCGCCCTCGTGCGGCGCGGCCTGGACGTGCTGGCCGAACGCCGCGTGCCGGTGGTGTTCCTCGAGGGGGCACCCGACCACTACGGCAGGCTCGGCTTCGCCGCCGGCGAGCCGCAGGGCTTCCGCAAGCCGTCGCTGCGGATCCCCGACGCCGCGTTCCAGGCCCGCCGGCTGCCCGCGTACGAGCCGTGGATGACCGGCACGCTCGTCTACGCCGCGCCGTTCTGGCAGCACGACGCAGTCGGGCTGCGCGACCCGGACGCGTGACCGGTCAGTCCCCCAGGTCGCGCAGCCGCGGCAGCAGGTCCCGCTCGAACTGGTCCATGAACTTCGCCTGGTCGTGGCCGGGCGCGTGGAAGACCAGGTGGTTGAAGCCGGCGTCCACGTACGGCTTGATGTTCGCGACCGCCTCGTCCGGGTCGGCGCTGACGATCCAGCGGCTGGCGATCTTGTCGATCGGCAGCGCGTCCGCGGCCCGCTCCATCTCGATCGGGTCCTCCAGCTCCGCCTTCTGCTCCGCGCTCAGCGCCAGCGGCGCCCAGAACCTGGTGTTCTCCAGCGCGGTGTCGTAGTCGCTGTCGTAGGAGAGCTTGATCTCGATCATCCGGTCGAGCGCGGACGGGTCGCGGGACGCCTTCTCCAGGCCCTCGTCGACGGCCGGCATCAGCTTCTCCTCGTAGAGGTCCATGCCCTTGCCGCTGGTGCAGATGAAGCCGTCACCGACCCGGCCCGCGTACCGCGCCATCGTCGGGCCGCCCGCGGCCACGTAGACGGGGATGCCGCCGGCGGGACGGTCGTACATGGTCGCGCCGACGGTCTTGTAGTACTCGCCATCGAAGTCGACCCGCTCGTCGCTCCACAGCGCCCGCATCAGGTCGACCGCCTCGCGCAGCCGGGCGAAGCGCTCCTTGAACGGCGGCCACTCCATCCGCGACACGGCGATCTCGTTCAACGCCTCGCCGGTGCCGATGCCGAGCAGCACCCGGCCCGGGTACAGGCAGCCCATGGTGCCGAACGCCTGCGCGATCACCGCCGGGTTGTAGCGGAACGTGGGCGTGAGCACGCTGGTGCCGATGAGGATGCGCTCGGTGCGCTCACCGACCGCGCTCATCCAGGTGAGCGCGAACGGCGCGTGCCCGCCCTCGTGCCGCCAGGGCTGGTAGTGGTCGCTGACGAGCACGCTGTCGAACCCGTGCTGTTCGGCGCTGACCCCGAGCTCGACCAGCTCCCGCGGGGCGAACTGCTCTGCCGACACCTTGTACCCGATGGAGATGCTCACGCAAGCCTCTTTCTACGAGCGATGGTCTCTCCAGGCAACGTACTTCAACCCGCCGGTCAGTGGCCGGCCGCGTCCCAGTCGTGGCCGGTGCCCACCGAGACCTCGAGCGGCACGCTCAGCTCGTACGCATCCGCCATCTGCCTGACGGTGAGCTCGCGCAGTGCCTCCAGCTCACCGGGCGCGACCTCGAAGACGAGCTCGTCGTGCACCTGGAGCAGCATCCGCGACGCCAGGCCGGCGGTGCGCATCGCCTCGTCGACGCGCAGCATGGCCACCTTTATGATGTCGGCCGCCGACCCCTGGATCGGCGCGTTGAGCGCCATCCGCTCGGCCATCTGCCTGCGCTGCCTGTTGTCGCTGACCAGGTCGGGCAGGTACCGGCGGCGGCCGAGCAGCGTCTCCGTGTAGCCGTTCAGCCGCGCCTGGTCGACGACGTGCTTCAGGTAGTCGCGCACCCCGCCGAACCGCTCGAAGTAGCGCTCCATCTGCGCGTTCGCCTCGTCCGGGCTGATGCCCAGCTGCTGCGAGAGCCCGTACGCGGACAGCCCGTACGCGAGGCCGTACGACATCGCCTTGATCCGTCGGCGCATCTCCGGCTCGACCTGGTCGGTGCCGATGTCGAACGCCTGTGCCGCCACGTAGGTGTGCAGGTCCTCGCCGGACTGGAACGCCTCGATCAGCCCGGCGTCCTCGGACAGGTGCGCCATGATGCGCATCTCGATCTGGCTGTAGTCGGCGGTGAGCAGCGTCTCGTAGCCCGCGCCGACTACGAAGCCATGCCGGATGGCACGCCCCTCCGCGCTCCTGATGGGGATGTTCTGCAGGTTCGGGTCGCGCGAGGACAGCCGGCCGGTGGCCGCCACCGTCTGGTCGAACGTGGTGTGGATCCGGTTCGCGTCGTCGACCATGGGGATCAGCGAGTCGACGATGCTGCGCAGCTTGCTCACGTCGCGGTGCCTGAGCAGGTGCTCGAGCACCGGGTGCCCGGTCTGCGCGAGCAGGCCCTGCAGCGCGTCTGCGTCGGTCGTGTAGCCGCTCTTGATCTTCTTCGTCTTCGGCAGCTCGAGGTCCTCGAAGAGCACCTGCTGCAGCTGCTTCGGCGAGCCCAGGTTGAACTCGCGGCCGACCACGGCGTACGCGGCCTGCTCGGCCTCCTTCACGCCGCCGGCGAGCGTGGCGGACAGGTGGTGCAGGTGCTCCAGGTCGACGGCGATGCCGACGTGCTCCAGCCGGGCGAGCAGCGAGAGCAGCGGCATCTCCACCGTGCTGAGCAGCTCCTTGCCGCCGCGCCGCTCGACGTCCGCCGCCAGCTCGTCGGCCAGCTCGAGCACGGCACGCGCACGGATGGCGAGCGCTTCGGCCTCGTCCTGCTCCGCGCTGCCGTCCAGCGAAAGCTGCCCTGCCTCCTCGGTCTCCGCCCGGAGCTCGCGGCGCAGGTACCGCAGGGTGAGGTCGCCCAGGTCGAACGACCGCTGGCCGGGCAGCACCAGGTACGCGGCGAGTGCGGTGTCGGCGGCCAGCCCGCCGAGCGTCCAGCCGTGCGCGGCGAACGCGAGGCTCGGCCCCTTAACGTCGTGCATGACCTTCGGCTGGTCCTCGGCGGCCAACCAGGCGGCCAGCGCGCGGTCGTCCTCCTCGGTCAGCTGGGTCGGGTCGACGTACGCCGCGGCGTGGTCGGGCGCGGCGATGGCCAGGCCGGTGATCGTGCCGGTGCCGCGGCCCCAGCTGCCTGTAATGGCCACGCCGCAGCGCTGCCCGACGGCGGCGTGCTCGGCCAGCCAACCGGCGAGCTCGCCCGCCGCAACGACCGTAGTGTCGACCTGGAAGCCCTCGTCGGCCTCCGGTTCCACCGACGACAGCGTGGCGAACAGCCGCTCGCGCAGCACCCGGAACTGCAGGTTGTCGAACAGCTCGTGCACCTGCTCGCGGTCCCACTGGCCGAGCTGCAGGTCGGTGGGTGCGCGTTCCAGCTCGACGTCGCGCACGAGCTCGGTCAGCTGCCGGTTCTGGATGACCTGGCCGAGGTGGGCGCGCAGCGCGTCGCCGGCCTTGCCGCGGACCTCGTCGACGCGGTCGACGAGCGCGTCGAGGCTGCCGAACTCGCGGATCCACTTGGCCGCGGTCTTCTCGCCGACGCCGGCGATGTTGGGCAGGTTGTCGCTTGGGTCACCGCGCACGGCGGCGAAGTCTGGGTACTGGGACGGGCTCAGCCCGTACTTCTCCTCTACCGCGTCCGGCGTGAACCTGGTGAGGTCGGAGACACCGCGCCGCGGGTACAGCACGGTCACGCTCTCGCCGACCAGCTGCAGCGCGTCGCGGTCGCCGGTGCAGATCAGCACCTCGTAGCCGTCGCCCACGGCCTGGGTGGTGAGCGTGGCGATGAGGTCGTCGGCCTCGTAGCCCTCGACGGCCAGCCGCGGGATGCGCAGCGCGTCGAGCACCTCCTCGATCAGGCTGACCTGGCCGCGGAACTCGTTCGGCGTCTCGGAGCGGTTCGCCTTGTACTCGGCGTAGCGCTCGGTGCGGAACGTCTTCCGTGACACGTCGAACGCCACCGCCATGTGCGTCGGCTGTTCGTCGCGGAGCACGTTGATCAGCATCGAGGTGAAGCCGTACACCGCGTTCGTGGGCTGGCCGGTGGTGGTGGAGAAGTTCTCCACCGGCAGCGCGAAGAACGCCCGGTACGCGAGCGAGTGGCCGTCGATCAGCAGCAGCCGCGGCCGGGTCGTGGGGGCAGCATCGGTGTTCGCCATCGCAGACGATCCTAGAAGCGTGCACTGACACCCCCGCGGGCAGTGTCCGAACGGCCAGCGCCCTACAGTGCATTCCGGACGTTCGAGTCGACGGAGGAGCACGCGTGGCGGACGAGGAACCGGCAGTCACCTTCGAGTACCTCTACGGCGAGAACGGCCCAGGCGCGCTCGCCGAGCGGATGGGCATCGAGATCGTCGAGGCCAGCCCGGAGCGGGTGGTCGCAACCATGCCGGTCGAGGGGAACACCCAGCCGTACGGGCTGATGCACGGCGGCGCGTCGTGCGTGCTCGCGGAGACCGTCGGGTCGATCGCCGCCGCCATGCACGCCCACCCGAAGCGGCTCGCCGTGGGTGTCGACATCAACGCGACGCACCACCGCGCCGCGCGCGCCGGTGTGGTCACCGGGGTCGCGACGCCCGTCCACCGCGGGCTGTCCGTGGCGACGTACCAGGTCGCCGTCACCGACCAGCGCGAGCGCGCCGTGTGCACCGCACGGCTCACCTGCATGCTGGTCGACCGGGTGTAGCCGCCCGCATCCCGCGCGGTGCGGTCGGCTGGCCCGCTTTGCCCGGCCAGGCCGCCGGTGGCTACCGTAGCCGGCGCGGAGGGCCTGGAGCGTCGAGTAGACAACGTCCCCCGGCAGGGGAAGGCCAGCCAGGGACGGCACCAAAGACCTCCGGGCCCTCTCGCCAGCTCGGCTGGCGCTGCGGGCCCGCGTCCCTGCTAGCCGCCGGCTAGGACTTCTCCGTCCCGGTCACCGACTCGAGTACGACCTCGGCGACCTTGCGCATGCCCACCCGGCGGTCCATCGCCGTCTTCTGGATCCAGCGGAACGCCTCCGGCTCGGTGAGCCCGTGCTCCTGCTGCAGCGCGGACTTCGCCCGCTCCACGAGCTTGCGGGTCTCCAGCCGCTCGCCGAGGTCACGCACCTCGTCTTCCAGCGCGGTGATCTCGGTGAACCTGCTCTGTGCCAGCTCGATGGCGGGCACCAGGTCGGCCTTGGTGAACGGCTTGACGAGGTACGCCATGGCACCGGCGTCCTTCGCCCGCTCGACCAGCTCCCGCTGCGAGAACGCGGTGAGGATCACGACCGGCGCCAACCGCTCGCCGGCGATCTTCTCGGCCGCGCTGATCCCGTCCAGGACCGGCATCTTGACGTCCATGATCACCAGGTCGGGATGCTGCTCGAACGTGGTGTCGATGGCGCTCTGGCCGTCACCGACCTCACCGACTACGTCGTACCCCTCCCCCTCGAGCATCTCCTTGAGATCGAGGCGGATCAACGACTCGTCTTCGGCAATCACTACCCGTCGCGTCTTCGCATTCACAAGGCAAGCCTAAACGCCGCCCCGACGAACTGCCGCGCCCCCGACCTGTGACCTTGTGCATTTCACCCGTGTAACGCGCGTTTCAGCCAGATGTCCCTGCGGTCAGGTACTGCTGGACGGCCGGCCCCACCAGGTCGACGAGCAGCTCGGGGTCCGCGGACGCGAGCGGCTCGATCCGCAGCCGGTACCGCGCGACGGCGAGCCCGGCCAGGTGCGAGGCGACCAGCTCGACCCTGGCCGCCGCGTCTGGCACGTCGAGCCGCTCCACCACGTCCGCCACGAGCGGCCGCAGGACGACCTCCACGAGCGCGTCACGGGCCTTGTCATGGCCAACGGCCGACGTCCACATGGCGAGGAACGGCTCCATGTCGCCGGCGTCCCAGCGCGCCAGGCAACTGCGCACCAGCCGGTGGCCGACGTCGGCGGTGCCGTCCGTCAGCAGTGCGGGCAGCTCGGCCAGCGGGTGCTCGCCGCTGGCGGCGGCCCGGAACAGCCCGTCCTTGTCGCCGAAGAAGTAGTAGACCATCGCTACGTCCACGCCGGCAGCCTTCGCGATCGCGCGCACCGGCGTGCCGGCGTAGCCGCCGAGCATGAACCGCGACCTGGCGGCGTCGAGGATGCGCTTCCTGCTCTCCTCGCCGGTGCGCCACCGGCCGGCCCGGCGGGCACCCGCAGGTCGGGCGGACTCCGGCACCTCGGCTCCCCTCGTACGAACCAATCTTCAGCGGCCGTTGAACTATACCGGAGACCGGCGTACCGTTTTCTTCAACGGTTGTTGGAGAAAGGAGCTCGCCATGACTTCGTCGCGCCGACTCTGGTGGCGTCACCTGGTGTCCGTCCTCATCGCGCCGGCGACCGTCACGGTCCTCGTCCCCGGCGTCATCGCCTGGCTGGCCGGCTTCGACGCCCCAGCGCTCGGCGCCGTCCGCTGGCCGCTCGGCGTGCTCGGCGGCGCGTTCGTCGCCGCCGGCATCGGCATGCTCGTGTGGACGGTCGTGCTCTTCGACCGCGTCGGCGAGGGCACGCTCGGCATCGGCGAGCCGGTGCGCCTGGTCGTCCGCGGGCCCTACCGGCGGGTGCGCAACCCGATGATGACGGGCGTCTTCAGCATCCTGGTCGGCGAGGTGCTCCTCACCGCGTCGCCGTGGCTACTGGCGTGGTGCGCGTTCTTCATCGCGCTCACCACGGTGGTCATCAGGGTCATCGAGGAACCGCACCTGACCAAGCGGTACGGCGACGACTACGTGCGCTACCGCAGGCACGTGCCGCGGTGGATCCCGCAACGCGCACCCCGTGGGACCCGCCCGCGGTCAGCTGACCGCCGCTACGCCCGCCGGCGCCGCTGGTTCCGGTACGCGGGCGCGACCCCGCCGACCGCGTCACCGATCCGGTGCACGCGCAGCGCGTTGGTCGACCCGGGCGTGCCAGGCGGGCTCCCTGCGACGATCACCACCCGCTCCCCGATCGCGCAGCGGCCGGCTTCCAGCAGCGCGACGTCGACCTGCCGCACCATCTCGTCGGTGTGCTCCACCATCTCGGTGAGGAACGTCTCCACGCCCCAGCTCAACGACAGCTGGCTGCGCACCGCCTGCACCGGCGTGAACGCCAGCAGCGCGATCGGCGAGTGGTGCCGCGCGAGCCGCCGCGCCGTGTCCCCGGTCTGGGTGAACGCGCACAGGGCGGACGCGCCGAGCAGCGTGCCCACCTCGATCGCGGCCTTCGCGATCACGCCGCCCATGGTGAACGGGTCCTTCGCCAGGTCGCGCACCAGGTCGGCGCCGTTGCGCTCGGTGGTCGCCACCACCGTGCCCATCGTCTCGACGACGCGTACCGGGTGCTTGCCGACCGACGTCTCGGCGCTGAGCATCACCGCGTCTACCCCGTCCAGCACTGCGTTCGCGACGTCGGACGCCTCGGCGCGCGTCGGCCGCTCCTCCGACACCATCGACTCGAGCATCTGGGTCGCGACGATCACCGGCTTCGCCTGGCCACGGGCCAGCGCCACCGCGCGCTTCTGCACGGTCGGCACCTCGTCCAGCCGCATCTCCACACCCAGGTCGCCGCGGGCCACCATCAGGCCGTCGAACGCCTCGACGACCTCCTCCAGCTGCTCCACCGCCTGCGGCTTCTCCAGCTTCGCCAGCACCGGCAGCTGTACGCCGTGCTCGGCCATCACGCGGCGCACCGACTGCACGTCGTCCGGCCCGCGGACGAACGACAGCGCGATCAGGTCGGCCCGCAGGTCCAGCGCCCACTTCAGGTCGGCGGCGTCCTTGTCCGTCAGCGCGGGCGCGGCGATCTCCGTGCGCGGCAGGTTCATCCCCTTGTGGTCCGACACCCGACCGCCGATCACCACCTCGGTGATGACGTCGTTGCCCTCGACCGCCGTCACCGTCAGCGACAGCCGACCGTCGTCGACGAGGATCGGGTCACCCACCGCGATGTCCGTCGCCAACCCCGCGTACGTCGTCGACGCACGCCGCGCGTCGCCCACCACGTCGTCGGTGGTGATCACGAACCGCTCGCCCTCGGCCAGCGTCGCGGCGCCGCCGTCGAACTTGCCGAGCCGGATCTTCGGCCCCTGCAGGTCGACGAGTACCGCGACGCTGCGCCCCGTCTCGTCGGACGCGCGGCGGACGTTCAGGTAGACCTGCTCGTGGTCCTTGTACGAGCCGTGGCTGAGGTTCAGCCGGGCCACGTCCATCCCCGCTCGCACCAAGCCGAACACGGCTTCCTGAGACGACGACGACGGGCCAAGCGTGCAGACGATCTTCGCGCGACGAGGCATACGCCAACCCTATTGCCTGCCACTGCATGCCAGTGCCGTGGCCGCACCAGAAAACCCGCCTGGACACGCCGGAGCGCATACCCTGGCGATCCGCCCGCCTCTCTCTTAGGCTGCAACCAAGCCTCGCGCATCCCTCCAGCGACGTCAGATGCGCAAGACGCCGCGGGCGTCGTCAACCCCCCGGGACGGCGTCCGCGGTTTTTACCCAGCGCTGTTCGCGTCGAGCACCTCGCGCAGTCTGCGCGCGAAAGCCTCGGGTTGGCCGAACCCATCGCCGAGGAAACCGCCGTGGTGACTCGGGAACACGGTCACCTGCTGACCGAGCAACTCAGCGGTGGCCACCGCCGCGCGACCGGTGAAGGTGCCCTCGGACTCCTCGCCGACGGCGATCAGCACGCGCGTCGGCGCCGCGGCCAGTGCGTCGGCGTCGGGACGATAGCTGCTGACCGCCCAGGACCGGTCGGACAGCAGCGGGTCGTCCCGGGAGCCGTCATCCTCGGTCGGCATCCCGAACTGAGCCGGGTCCGCCGCAGGCTGGTCGAAGTAGTCATCGCCGAACTCGCCTTGCCACGACGTCATCGCGATGAAGGCCGCCATCCCGGCGCCCCACCCCCTTGCCTCGTATACATCCCGGAAGCCGGCACGGGCGCGCTCGGCGGCCGCGGCGTCGGGGAGCACGGGGATGAGCGGCGGCTCGTGTGCCGCCAGGGTGACCACGTCGCCTGGGTAGGCCGCCACGAGCGCGAACGCGGTCACCGCACCGCCACTGCTCGCGAACATCTCGACCGGCCCGACACCGAGTGCCGCGATCACGGCGTGCACGTCGCTTGCCTGGACCTCGGGCACCTGGTCGACCCGACCATCCTTGCGGGTGCTGCGACCGAGACCCCGTGGGTCGTAGGTGACCACGGCGTGGTCGGGGAACTGCGCCGCCAACGCACCGAAGCCGCTCGCGTCCATCGGCTGGGCGATCATGAACAGCGGTGGGCGTCCGTCGTCGACGGGCAGCCGGCCGTGGATGTCGTAGACGATGTCGACGTCGGGCGTCTCGAGAGTGTGCGTCACTGTCATGACAGTGCTGACTGCACCCGCGCCGAGAACTCATCGGCCACGGGCCGCGGGAGGCTAGATGGCGGTGCTCGCGGGGGTCACGGGGCGCGGGAGCTGCGAGACGCCGGTGAGCTTGCGGTCGATCGCTGCCGCGGCCGCTCTGCCCTCGGCGATCGCCCAGACCACCAGGGACGCGCCTCGGCCGGCGTCGCCGGCCACGTAGACGCCTGGCACCGACGTCTGCCACTCCTCGTCGCGCACCACGTTGCCGTCCGGGCCGATCGCCACCTCGAGCTGCTCGAGCAGCGGGCCTGGCTCGGGGCCGGTGAAGCCGAGCGCGAGCAGCACCAGGTCGCACTCGATGATCCGCTCGGTGCCCTCGATCGGCCGGTAGCGGCCGCGGCCCAGCCGGTCCACCTGCACGACCTCGAGCCCCGCAACGTTCCCGTTGCCGTCGTCGACGATCCGCAGCGGCGTCACGGAGAAGACCTTCTCGCCGCCCTCCTCGTACGCGCCGGAGACCTCGAAGACGTCCGGCTCGCGCGGCCACGGCATCGACTCGTCGCGGGCATCGGGCGGCTGCGGCCGGCCGCCGAGCTGGACAACCGACGTCGCGCCCTGCCGGTGCGCGGTGCCCAGGCAGTCCTCGCCGGTGTCGCCGCCGCCGACGATCACCACCCGCTTGCCCTTCGCGGTGATCTCCGGCTCCGACAGGTCGCCCTCGCAGACCCGGTTCGCCTGCGTCAGGTGGTCCATCGCCTGGTGCACCCCGGCGAGCTCCCGCCCCGGCACGTCGACCTCGCGCGGCGCGAGCGCGCCGTTCGCGAGCAGCACGGCGTCGAACCTGGTACGCAGCTTGGCCGCAGGGACGTCCACGCCGACGTGCACGTCGGTCTTGAACCTGGTGCCCTCCAGCCGCATCTGCTCCAGGCGGTGCTCGATGTGCCGCTTCTCCATCTTGAACTCGGGCACGCCGTACCGCAGCAGGCCGCCCAGCCGGTCGTCGCGCTCGTACACCACCACGGTGTGCCCGGCCCTGGTCAGCTGCTGCGCCGCCGCCAGCCCGGCGGGACCCGACCCGACGACGGCGACCGCGCGGCCGGACAGCCGGTCAGGCGGGCGCGGCACCACCTGGCCGCGCTCCCACGCCCGGTCGCTGATCTCCACCTCGACCTGCTTGATGGTCACCGGCGCGTCGTGCAGGTCGAGCACGCACGCGGGTTCGCACGGCGCGGGGCACAACCGGCCGGTGAACTCGGGGAAGTTGTTCGTCGCGTGCAGCCGTTCCGCGGCCTGCTGCCAGTCGCCGCGCCACACCAGGTCGTTCCACTCCGGGATCAGGTTGCCCAACGGGCAGCCGCGGTGGCAGTACGGGATGCCGCACGCCATGCACCGGCCGGCCTGCTGCTGCACCTCGCCGGAGTCGGACTTCTCCTTGATCTCCCGCCAGTCCTGGATACGTACCGGCACCGGCCGCGTCTGCGGCTGCCGCCGCGGTGTGTTGAGGAAGCCCTTCGGGTCAGCCATTTGCGGCCTCCATCATCCACACCACGGTCTCGTCCTCGGACAGGCCGAGCTGCCGTGCCTCCGACTCGGCCACCAGCACCCGGCGGAAGCCGCGCGGCATCACCTTCGTGAACCTGGCCATGGCCGCGGGCAGGTCGGCGAGCAGGCCGGCCGCGACTGCGGACTCGGTCTCCGCGTGATGCGTCTCGAGCAGCTGGCGCAGCCGCTCGTGGTCGTCCTCGGTCACCGGCTCCAGGTCGACCAGCTCGGTGTTCACCAGCGAGGTCTGCAGGTCGAGCACGTACGCCTCGCCGCCGGACATGCCCGCAGCGAAGTTCCGCCCGACCGGGCCGAGGATCATCGCCACCCCGCCGGTCATGTACTCGCAGCCGTGGTCGCCGATCCCCTCGACGACGGCCGTCGCGCCGGAGTTGCGGACGCAGAACCGCTCGCCCACCACGCCGCGCAGGTAGATCTCGCCACCGGTCGCGCCGTAGCCGATCACGTTGCCGGCGAGCACGTTGTGCTCGGGCACGAACCGGGCGGACGGGTCCTGGCGCACGATCAGCCGGCCGCCGGACAGCCCCTTGCCGAGGTAGTCGTTGGCGTCCCCGTAGAGCCGTAGCGTCACGCCGTTCGGCACGTACGCGCCGAACGACTGGCCGGCGGAGCCGGTGAACGTGAAGTCGATGGTGTCGGCCGGCAGGCCCGCGCCGCCGTAGCGCTTGGTGACCTCGTAGCCGAGCATCGTGCCTACGGTGCGGTTCACGTTGCGGATCGGCACCGTCGCACGTACCTGAGCACGGGCGTCGAGCGCGTCGCCGGCCAGCGCGATCAGCTGGTGGTCGAGCGCCTTCTCCAGCCCGTGGTCCTGCTCGATCAGCTGCCGCCGCGGCGCGCCCGGAGGCAGCTCGGGCGTCGCGAGCAGCGGCGACAGGTCGAGCCCGGACGCCTTCCAGTGGTCGACCGCGGGCTTTACGTCGAGCAGCTCGCTGTGCCCGATCGCCTCGTCGAGCGACCGGAAGCCGAGCGCCGCGAGGTGCTCCCTGATCTCCTCGGCGATGTACTCGAAGAACGTCACCACGAACTCGGGGGACCCGCGGAACCGCTTGCGCAGCTCGGGGTTCTGCGTCGCCACGCCGACCGGGCAGGTGTCCAGGTGGCACACCCGCATCATCACGCAGCCACTCACCACGAGTGGCGCCGTGGAGAAGCCGTACTCCTCCGCACCGAGCAGCGCCGCGACGAGGACGTCCCTGCCGGTCTTCATCTGGCCGTCGACCTGCACGACGATGCGGTCGCGCAGCCCGTTCGCCAGCAGCGTCTGCTGGGTCTCGGCGAGACCGATCTCCCACGGCCCGCCTGCGTGCTTCAGCGACGTCAGCGGCGCCGCGCCCGTGCCGCCGTCGTGCCCGGAGATGAGCACCACGTCGGAGTGCGCCTTCGCCACGCCGGCCGCGACGGTGCCGACGCCGACCGCGGCGACCAGCTTCACGTGCACCCGCGCCTGCGGGTTGGCGTTCTTCAGGTCGTGGATCAGCTGCGCGAGGTCCTCGATCGAGTAGATGTCGTGGTGCGGCGGCGGCGAGATCAACCCGACGCCCGGCGTGGAGAACCTGGTGCGAGCGATCCACGGGTACACCTTGTTGCCGGGCAGCTGGCCACCCTCGCCCGGCTTGGCGCCCTGCGCCATCTTGATCTGGATGTCGTCCGCGGTGGCTAGGTACTCGCTGGTCACCCCGAACCGGCCGCTGGCGACCTGCCGCACCCGGCTGCGCCGCTCCGGGTCGCGCAGCCGTTCCGGCTCCTCGCCACCCTCACCGGAGTTGGAGCGGCCGCCGAGCCGGTTCATGGCGACGGCGAGGGTCTCGTGCGCCTCGGCGGACAGCGCGCCGTACGACATGGCGCCGGTGTTGAACCGCTTGACGATGCTCTCCACCGGCTCGACCTCGTCGAGCGGCACCGGCTGGCGGTCGCTGTCGCGCAGGTTGAACAGGCCGCGCAGGGTCAGCGCCTGCGCCGACTGCTCGTCGACCCGCTTGGTGTACTCCTTGAAGATCTCGTACTGCCTGCTGCGGGTGGAGTGCTGCAGCCGGAACACGGTGTCCGGGTCGAACAGGTGCACCTCGCCGTCGCGGCGCCAGCGGTACTCCCCGCCGGTGTCGAGCGACCGGTGCGGCGGAGTGATGCTGCGCCGCGGGTACGCCGTGACGTGCCGCTTCGCGACCTCCTTGGCCAGCACGTCGAAGCCCACCCCGCTGAGTCGCGACGAGGTGCCTGCGAAGCACTCCTCGATGACGTCGTCGGCGAGCCCGAAGCACTCGAAGATCTGCGCACCGGTGTACGACGCGACCGTCGAGACACCCATCTTGCTCATCACCTTGAGCACGCCCTTACCGAGCGCCTTGATCAGGTTGCGCACCGCGTCTTCCGGGCTGGCGGCGATGCCGCCCGACCTGGCCAGGTTCTCCACGGTCTCCATGGCGAGGTACGGGTTCACCGCCGCGGCCCCGTAGCCGACGAGCAGCGCGATGTGGTGCACCTCGCGGACGTCGCCGGCCTCGACGATCAGGCCGACCTGGGTGCGGGTGCGCTCGCGGATCAGGTGGTGGTGCACGGCGCCGGTCAGCAACAGCGAAGGGATCGGCGCGTACTCGGCGTCGGAGTCGCGGTCGGACAGCACGATGATGCGGGTGCCGTCGGCGATCGCCTGCGAGATCTCCGACCTGATCTCGTCGAGCCGCCGCAGCAGCGCCTCGCCCCCGCCGGCGACCTCGTACAGGCCGCTGACCACGTGCGCGCGGAAACCGGGCATGTCGCCGTCGTCATTGACGTGCACGATCTTCGCGAGCTCGTCGTTGTCGATGACGGGGAACGGCAGCACGATCTGCCGGCACGCCGCAGGGGTCGGTTCGAGCAGGTTGTGCTCGGGGCCGATGGTGTCGGAGAGCGCCGTCACCATCTCTTCCCTGATCGCGTCCAGCGGCGGGTTGGTGACCTGCGCGAACAGCTGGGTGAAGTAGTCGAACACCAACCTGGGCCGGCGCGACAGCACGGCGATCGGCGTGTCGCTGCCCATCGACCCGAGCGGCTCCGCGGCGGTCTGCGCCATCGGGGTGAGGATGAGCTCGACCTCTTCCTCGGTGTACCCGAAGGTGCGCTGCCGCCGCAGGATCGACGACTTCGTGTGCACGATGTGCTCGCGCTCGGGCAGGTCCTCCAGCCGCACCAGGCCGGCGTGCAGCCACTCGTCGTACGGCCGTTCCCTCGCGAGGGTGTTCTTGACCTCGTCGTCCTCGATGATGCGGCCCTCGTCGACGTCCACGAGGAACATCCGGCCCGGCTGCAGCCGGCCCTTGCGCACGACGTGCGCGGGGTCGACGTCCATCACGCCGACCTCGCTGGCGAACACGACCAGCCGGTCGTCTGTGACCCAGTAGCGGCCGGGCCGCAGGCCGTTGCGGTCGAGCACCGCACCGATCTGGGTGCCGTCGGTGAACGTCACGCACGCCGGGCCGTCCCACGGCTCCATCACCGTGGCGTGGAAGCCGTAGAACGCGCGGCGCAGCGGGTCCATCTCCAGATTGCGTTCCCAGGCTTCCGGGATCATCATCAGCACCGAGTGCGGCAGCGACCGGCCGCCCATGTGCAGCAGCTCGAGCACCTCGTCGAACGACGCGGAGTCGCTGCCGCCCTGTGCGCATACCGGGAACAGCCGGCTGAGGTCGCCGGGGATCAGGTTGCTGTCCAGCTGCGACTCGCGTGCCCGCATCCAGTTCCTGTTGCCCTGCACGGTGTTGATCTCGCCGTTGTGCGCCACGTACCGGTACGGGTGCGCGAGCGGCCAGGACGGGAAGGTGTTGGTGCTGAACCTGGAGTGCACGAGCGCGATCGCCGTCTCGTAGCGCTCGTCGTCGAGGTCCGGGAAGAACGCCTCGAGCTGCGTCGGGGTGAGCATGCCCTTGTAGACGATGGTGCGCCCGGACAGCGAGGCGAAGTACACGCCCGCCTCGTGCTCCGCGCGCTTGCGCGCGCAGTACGCGAGCCGCTCAAGCCCCATGCCGACGACCCGGCCCGTGGACGCGGTGACGAACACCTGCCTGAACACGGGCATCGCCGCGCGTGCGGTGGCCCCGAGCAGGTCGGGCGCGACCGGCAGGTCGCGCCAGCCGAGCACTCGCAGGCCCTCCTCGGCGCAGATCCGCTCGACGGTCGCGACCGCCTCGGTCAGGTCGGTCTCGTCCGTGGGCAGGAACGCCGTGCCGACGGCGTAGCTGCCGACGGGTGGCAGGTCGAACTCGGTCACCGCGCGGTAGAACGCGTCCGGGATCTGGGTGAGGATGCCGGCGCCGTCACCGGAGTCCGGCTCACTGCCGGACGCGCCTCGGTGTTCCAGATTGCGCAACGCGGTGAGCGTCTTGTCGACGATGTGGTGCGAACGCCTTCCTGACAGGTCGGCGACGAACGCCACCCCGCAGGAGTCATGCTCGTAGCTGGGCGCGTACAAGCCACCACGAGAAGTATGAGTCACCGCGCGCCTCCCTCTCGACAGCCGACGACACTCGGCCGGGGACGGCACTGGCCCAGGCGGATGGCCTTTCAGATTACAAAAATGCTAATCGGGTGAACAACTATTTCCGGCATGCGAGACGGGCACCGCTCAACCCCGCGGCGCCTCCGAGCCCTCGGTGCGTCGTCGTCCTAGCTCAGCGTACCCGGATTCGGGTCAAGCTGTGTTGGTGTCCTCCTCGGCGCCCTCGACCGGATCCGCCGACTCGTCCAGCTTCTTCGCCTCGCTGACCGCGATGTCGTCCAGCTCGTCGTCCGAGGCGGGCAGCTCGGCCTCGGCCACGTCCGGCGTGTCGTCGGCGACGTCGTCCTCGGCGTCCACGGCGGCCTCCGCCTCGGCGATCGGGTCCTCGTGCACCGGCTCGCTCACCTGCACCACGGCTTCCCTGCCGCGTCCCCTGGTCGCGACGAGGAACCCGACCGCGCCGAGAAAGACCGCCACGCTCACCCAGTCGTTCACCCGGAAGCCGAGGAACTCGTGGGCCGGGTCGACCCGTAGCCACTCGATCCACGCCCGCCCGAGGGTGTACGCGGCGACGTACAGCGCGAACGCGCGGCCGTGGCCGAGCTGGAACCTGCGGTCGGCCCACAGCACCAGCAGCGCCACGCCGACGCACCACAGCGACTCGTACAGGAACGTCGGGTGGAAGTAGCCGATGACGACCGGCTCGCCGTTCTCCATCACCGCCCGGTACGTCGTCGGGTCGATCTGGTGGATGGTCAGCGCCCACGGCACGTCGGTGGCGCGGCCGTAGAGCTCGTTGTTGAACCAGTTGCCCCAGCGCCCGAGCGCCTGCGCGAGCACGATACCGGGCGCGGCGGCGTCCGCGAACGCGGCGAGGGAGATCCGCATCCGCCGGCAACCGATCCAGGCGCCGAGCGCGCCGCCCGCGACGGCGCCCCAGATGCCGAGGCCGCCCTCCCAGACGGCGAACGCCGCCCACGGGTTCTTGCCGGGGGCGAAGTACAGGTGCCAGTCCGTGATCACGTGGTAGAGCCTGGCGCCCACCAGGCCGAACGGCACTGCCCAGGTGGCGATGTCGAACACCGCGCCCGGGTCGCCGCCGCGGGCCCGCCACCTGCGGTAGGTGAGGAACAGCGCGACGACGATGCCGGCGATGATGCACAGGGCGTACGCACGAATCGGGAACCCGGCGATGGGCCAGGCGCTCTGCGTCGGGCTGGGGATCGCGGCCAGGTTCATGGCAGCTCCCGCACCCCCACGCTCGATCCGCTCCTCATCTTCGGCACCCTAGCGCTGTCGGCGCCTGCTATATCCCGATTGGCGGCGAGATCTCCACCCGGAGCACGGGAACCTTCCTGGGACTCACTCACGTTGTTCGCTCCACGAGCCGTGCCATTCGTCTTGGGTCGTGCACCGGCCTTGTGTACCGCGATCAATACCGGCAGGGGACTCGGCCCACACCTCGCTGGTACGACCTGACATCATTCCAGATGGCGCTCACATCTGCCGCACGAGAGGAAAGGTAGACCTCGATGGCCTCCCGCAAGGAGCAGAAGGCGGCCGCCCGCGAACGCTTGCGCCAGGAGATGGAACGGCGCAAGCGACGCACCAGGCGCAACCGCATCATCGGGCTCGCCGCGGGCGTGCTCGTGCTCGCGCTCATCGCCACCGGCGGCGTATTGGTCTACCAGAAGCAGCAGCGCGACGAGGCGGAGGCGAAGGCCAAGCAGCGCGCCGCGATCAAGGCCAGGACGCCGGACAAGATCGACAAGGACGGCCTCTCCGTGCCCGTCGGCGACCCGGACGCCCCGGTGACGCTGACCGTCTACGAGGACTTCCGCTGCCCCGCCTGCAAGCAGTTCGAGGCCGCCTACGGGAAGAGCATCAACAAGCTCGTCAAGGAGGGCAAGCTCAAGGTCAAGTACCGCCTCGTGACGATCATCGACGCGAACGTGGGCGGCAACGGCTCCAAGGTGGCCGGCAACGCCGCGCTGTGCGCGAACGAGGTCGGCCAGTTCCAGAAGCTGCACACCGGGCTCTTCGCCAGCCAGCCACCGGAGGACCAGGACCTCTTCACCGCGCAGAACGTGCTCATGTTGTCCAGCCAGATCAAGGGGCTGGGCGACGATCCCAAGTTCCAGAAGTGTGTGAAGAAGGACCAGTTCCGCAAGTGGCTGCCGAAGGTGGAGAAGGAGTTCACCAAACGCTTCCCACAGCCGAGCACGCCGTCGCTGATCCTCGACGACAAGGTCATGTTCGGCGGCGAACAGCGCGAGATGGCATCGGAGATGGCCACCCCGCAGCAGTTCGAGAAGACCGTCAACCAGCGGGCCAAGGCGGCGAGCTGATGGCACTGCGCCAGGGTTCCGCCACACTGCGGTGAGCGCGAAGGAGAAGCGCGCCAGGGCCAAGCAACGGCGGCGCGAGGAAGCGCAGCGACAGGCCGAGCTGAGCCGCGAGCAGGAGCGCAGGGCCAGGCGGCGCAGGGCCGTGACGATGGGCTTCGCGGGCGTCGCCGTGCTTGTACTGGTCGCGATCGTGACCGTCGTCGTGCAGCGGCTCGGCACCCCCGACGAGGGCCCCACTCCGCGCGGCGCGGTGGTGGGTGGCACCGCGTTGGCCGTCGGCAAGCGCTCGGCCCCGGTCACCCTGACCGTGTACGAGGACTTCCGCTGCCCGGCGTGCGGCAGCTTCGAGCAGCGGTTCGGGCCGACCGTCGACGAGCTGGTCGACGACGGCTCACTGCGGGTCGAGTACCACGTCGCGACGATCATCGACGCTCCGTTCCGCGGCAGCGGCTCGAAGGTGGCGGGCAACGCGGCCGCGTGCGCACAGGACACCGGCAAGTTCCGCCCGTACCACGCGCGGCTGTTCGGCCACCAGCCGCCGGAGAGCGAGGACGGCTTCACCGAGGAGCGCGTCATCGAGCTGGCGCGCGGCGTCCCCGGTCTGGTGGACGCGGACTTCCGGTCTTGCGTGCGCGACGAGCGCTACCGCCCGTGGCTGGAACGGGTGCAGGCCGAGTTCGACGACCGGTTCGACCGCGCCGGCGCCCCGACCGCGCTCCTCGACGGCAAGGTCGTCCTCGGCGGCAGCGACGGCACGTTGGCCAAGTCGATGAAGACCCCGCAAGCGCTGGAACGGGAAGTGACCAACCGCGCCGAGCGCTCCTGACGCGGGCGGGCGCCGTCAGGCCGGGTGCGGCTGGAAGAGCTCCACCGGGTTGCCCGACGGGTCGTCGAGCAGCACCTGGTCGCCGCCGTGGCCGTGTACGACGTCGCCGCGGAAGCCGGCTCCCCCGTCGCGTAGCTCGGCCACCATGCCGGCGAGGTCGGGCACGGTCAGCTGCAGCCGGTTCCAGCCGCCGGGCTCCGGCCGCCGGCCGTCCGGCATCGGCTGGGTCGCGCCGCCGGGCGAATCCACCTGGTTCAGCATCAGCCGCAGCGCGCCCCTGACCAGGACGGCGAACCCCGCGCCCGGCTGGAACGCCACCTCGAACCCGAGCCTGCGGTAGAACTCCACCGCGGCGGGCACGTCGTCGACGAAGTACCTCACGCCCACGGTCTCGACTGTCGAGTCCATGGTGACCTCCTTGGTCGTGTATGAAACGATAACGTATCATAGACGGCATGACGACGGAACATGTGGATCCGCGGATATCCCGCTCCCGCCAGGTGATTCGCCGGGCGGCCCTCGCCGAGCTCGCCGCGTCCGGCTACGGCGGCCTGCGCGTCGAGGCCGTGGCGAGCCGCGCGGGCGTGGGCAAGAGCACCATCTACCGGCTGTGGGGCGACAAGCTCACCCTCGTCGCCGACGCGCTCGAGACGCTCAACGAGCAGCCGGGTCCGGCCACCGTCGACGGCACGCCGCGGGAGCAGCTGGAGGCGGTGCTGCGCCACCTCGCCGACGCGATGCGCGACTCCACGTTCGGCCGCTGCGTGCCCGCCCTGGTGGAAGCCGCGGAACAGGACCCGACGGTGCGCGACTTCTTCCACGGCTACGCGGCCAGGCGCCGGCAGACGGTCGTGCGCATCCTCGCCGCCGGCGTAGCGAGCGGCGACTTCCCCGCCGACCTGGACCCGGAACGGGCCTCCATCGCCCTCGCCGGCGCCGTCTTCTACCGCCGGCTACTGACCCCCGACCCCCTCGACGCCGCCGACGTCCCTGCCCTCATCGCCGGCGTACTCGGCCGCTGAGACCACTGACCGGCCGGGCATCCCGCGGATCGGCTAACGGCGCACGCCGTCGACCCCGCTCCGCCGCTGAGACCGCAGACCGGCCGGGCGTGCTCGCGGGGATCGGCTAACGGCGCACGCCGTCGGCCAGTTCGGCGGCGAACTCGGCGACGGCCTTCACACCGGCGTCCGGGGAGTCCGCGTCGAGCAGCCGGCGCACGAACGCGGACCCGACGATCACCGCGTCCGCGTAGCCGGCGACCTCGGCGGCCTGGTCACCGTTCGACACCCCGAGCCCGACGCCGACCGGCAGCTGTGTCGCCGCGCGGGTGCGCTTCACCAGCTCCGCACCGTGCGAGCTGGTCTCGTCCCTGGTGCCGGTCACGCCCATCAGCGACGCCGCGTAGACGAAGCCGCGGCACACCGCGGCGGTCGCGGCGATCCGCTCGCCGGTGGAGCTCGGCGCCACCAGGAACACCCGGTCGAGGCCGTGCTCGTCGCTGGCCGCCAGCCACGGCGCCGCCTCCTCCGGGATCAGGTCCGGCGTGATCAGGCCCGCGCCGCCGGCACCGGCCAGGTCGGCGGCGAACCGCGGTACGCCGTACCGCTCGATCGGGTTCCAGTACGTCATGCACAGCGTCGGCGCACCGGTCGCGGCTACCGCCTCGACCGTACGCAGCACGTCCCTGGTCCTGGTGCCGCCGCGCAGCGCCTGCTCGGCCGCCGCCTGGATGGTCGGGCCGTCCATCACCGGGTCGCTGTACGGCAGCCCCACCTCGACGACGTCCACCCCGGCCTCGACCATCGCGGTCAGCGCGGCCACGCCGCCGTCGAACGTGGGGAAGCCGGCGGGCAGGTAGCCGACGAGGACGGCGCGGTCCTCACCGCGGGCCCGCTCGAAGGCGGTCGACGTACTCATGCGTTCTCCTGGTGCGTCGCGTACCACTGGGCGGCCGTGTCGCCGTCCTTGTCGCCGCGCCCGGAGAGCGTGACGACGACCACCGCGTCGGCCGGCAGGTCGCGCGCGATGCGGCGCGCCCCGGCGAGCGCGTGCGCGGACTCGATCGCCGGGATGATCCCCTCGGTGCGGCACAGCAGCGCGAACGCGTCCATCGCCTCCGCGTCGGTCACCGGCTGGTACGTCGCGCGGCCGGTGTCGTGCAGGTACGCGTGCTCCGGTCCGACGGCGGGATAGTCGAGCCCGGCGGAGATCGAGTGGCTCTCCACCGTCTGGCCGTCCTCGTCCTGCAGCAGGTACGTGCGGGCACCGTGCAGCACGCCCACTGCGCCGCCGGTGATGCTCGCCGCGTGCCGGCCGGTCTCGACGCCGTCACCGGCCGCCTCGAACCCGTACAGCCGCACGCTCTCGTCCGGCACGAACGCGTGGAACGAGCCGATCGCGTTCGAGCCACCACCCACGCACGCGCAGACCGCGTCCGGCAGCCGGCCGAGCTGGTCGAGGCACTGCTGCCTCGCCTCGATGCCGATCCCGCCGACGAAGTCGCGCACCAGCGCGGGGAACGGGTGCGGGCCGGCGGCCGTGCCGAGCAGGTAGTGGGTGCTCTCGACGTTCGTGACCCAGTCGCGCAGCGCCTCGTTGATGGCGTCCTTCAGCGTCCGCGACCCGGTAGTCACGGGGATCACCTCGGCGCCGAGCAGCCGCATCCGCGAGACGTTCATCGCCTGGCGCCTGGTGTCCGCCTCGCCCATGTAGACCACGCAGTCGAGGTCGAGGTACGCGCACGCGGTCGCGCTCGCGACACCGTGCTGGCCGGCACCGGTCTCCGCGATGACCCTGGACTTGCCCATCCGCTTGGTGAGCAGCGCCTGGCCGAGCACGTTGCGGATCTTGTGCGCACCGGTGTGGTTGAGGTCCTCACGCTTGAGCAGCACCCGCACGCCGAGCTCGTCGGACAGCCGGGTGGCCTCGTACAGCGGGCTCGGGCAGTTGGCGTAGTCGCGCAGCAGCCGGTCGAACTCGGCGCGGAAGTCGTCGTCGTGCCAGGCCTTGTTGTGCTCGGCTTCCAGCTGGTCGAGGGCCGCGATCAGCGCCTCGGGGACGAACCGCCCGCCGAACACCCCGAAGTGCCCGGTCAACTGCTCCTGGTCTCCTGTGCTCACAGCGGAGAATCTACGCTGCCCGCGACGGCGTCCGTCACCGAGGACCGTGTCGGCACGCCGGGTGGGCGCCCGCGGTCACCAGCTCGGCCACCGCTTGCTTCGGGTCGCCGTGCTTCACCAGCGACTCCCCGACGAGCACCGCGTCGGCACCCGCCTGCGCGTAGGTCAGCAGGTCCCTGGTGTCGCGCACCCCGGACTCTGCGATCTTCACGACGTACGACGGCAGGATCTCCGCCAGCCGCGCGAACCTGTCCCTGTCGACCTCCATGGTGCGCAGGTCGCGGGCGTTCACCCCGATCAGCCTGGCACCCGCAGCCAGCGCGCGCGGCACCTCGTCCTCGTCGTGCACCTCGACGAGCGGGGTCAGCCCGATCGACTCCGCGCGCTCGACCAGCGAGACGAGCGCCTCCTGCTCCAGCGCCGCGACGATCAGCAGCACCAGGTCGGCGCCGAACGTGCGCGCCTCCCACAGCTGGTACGCGCTCACCACGAAGTCCTTGCGGAGCACGGGGACCTCGACCGCCTGCCGCACCGACACCAGGTCGTCGAGCGAGCCGGCGAACCACCGCTGCTCGGTCAACACGCTGATCGCGTGTGCCCCGCCCTCGGCGTACTTCGCGGCCAGCGCGGCCGGGTCGGCGATCGTCGCGAGCTCGCCGCGCGACGGACTGCTGCGCTTCACCTCGGTGATCACCGAGACGTCGGGGCCGGCGAGGGCGGCGAACCCGTCCATTGGCGTAGGTTGCCGCGCCGCACGCTGCTTGAGTTGATCAAGCGAGACCTCAGCCTCACGACGGGCGAGATCCTCGCGTACGCCGACCAGGATGTCGTCGAGCACGCTCACGCCAAGGCGTCCCTTCCCCGATGTAGACGTGCCGTGATCGTAGCGGCCGACCAACAGAGGCCCGCGCGCGGGGCGGCACGATCAGGGTGCGAGCAACTGACCGAACGGTAGGTTGCGCACGACCATGAAGACTGGCGCGATCGCGAGCATCGCGACGCTGACGACCAGGACCAGACGGGCGTGCACCGGACGCACCCGCAACCTGGTCACGAGCCACGACAGCCAAAGCAGGCCGCCGGCGAGGATGAACAGCACGCCGAACGCGTTGTAGTCCAGTGCGCCGAGCACGTTGCCGTGGGTCAGCTCGTGCAGTGCCCGCAAGCCACCGCAGCCGGGGCAGTAAAGCCCGGTGCCGAGCAGGATCGGACAGCTCGGGTAGTGGCCGGGCTTCGCCGGGTCGACCGCCGCGACGTACCCGGTGGCCGCGAGCAGCGGCAGGGCGACCAGCGTCGGCGGCAGCAGCCGCCGCAGGCGGTCCGGGCGGGCCGCCACGGACACGCCGGTCCCCGGCACGGTGCTTGGCGCGCTCATCCCTCTCAGCGTACCAACGAGGTCGTGGGCAGGCGGACTGCCGATCCGCATTTGTGCAGGTCGGTCAAGCTCGGACGACGGCGACCGACGATCTCATCGGTCCGCCGTCGGGTCATCGCCGCGGTCGAATGCGCGCCACATGTCCGGTTCCTCGTCGCGCTCGCGCTTGCGCGGCGCGTCGTACCTGGTGCCCATGCCGGGCCAGCGCGGACCGCGCCACACGGTCACCACGCCGGCCAGCGCGCACAGCGCGGCCGCGACGATGGTGAGCACCGGCCAGGCGGTGTAGTCGGCCTCGACGGTCAGGCCGCTGAACGCCACCTCCTGCCGTGCCGTACCACCGGCGCCGACCGCCACCGCCGTGGCGACGGCACTGCCGGCGCCGCACAGCGCGACGACGGCACCGGCCACCCGGCGGCCCCAGCCGCGCGTGGCGAGCACGGCGAGCACGCCCGCGAGCGCGGCCAGCCCGAGCCCGAGCGCGGCCGGCGCGAGCTGGCGACCGGTGAGCGCCTCCTCGTAGCGCGGTACGCCGGGCGTCGCCACGGCGAAGCTCGCCCAGGTGCGGCCGACGGCGAGCAGCAGGAACCCGGCTGCGAGCACACCGGCGCCGAGCACCAGCGCCGCCTCCCGCCCCGTACGCCGCGGCGGCGGGGTGCCCGCGTCGGGGTGCGCTGTCATGCCGGCCCGAACGTCTCCGCGACGGCGACGGCGGCGAGCACCGCGGCGGCCTTGTTGCGGGTCTCCTGGTCCTCATCGTCGGGCACGGAGTCGGCGACGATGCCGCCGCCCGCCTGGACGTACGCCACCTGCTCCCGCACGAGTGCCGTACGGATGGCGATCGCCATGTCGAGGTCGCCGGCGAAGTCGAGGTAGCCGACGGTGCCGCCGTAGAGACCGCGCCTGGTGGACTCCAGCTCGTCGATGATCTCCATCGCGCGCACCTTCGGCGCGCCCGACAGCGTGCCCGCGGGCAGCGTCGCGGCGAGCACGTCGAACGCCGTACGGCCGGGCGCGAGGTCGCAGACGATCGTGGACACCAGGTGCATCACGTGGCTGTACCGCTCGACCTCCATGAACTGCTGGACGTCCACGGTGCCCGCGGCCGCCACCCGGCCGAGGTCGTTGCGGCCGAGGTCGACCAGCATCAGGTGCTCCGCGCGTTCCTTCGGGTCGGCGGCCAGCTCCTGCTCGAGCGCCGCGTCCTCCTCCGCCGTGGCACCGCGCGGCCTGGTGCCGGCGATCGGGTGCAGCATCGCGCTGCCCTCGGTGACCTTCACGTGCGCCTCCGGGCTGGAGCCGACGACGTGGTGGTCACCGAGGTTCAGCAAGTACATGTACGGGCTCGGGTTGGTGGTGCGCAGCACGCGGTAGATGTCCAGCGGCGTGGCGGTCGTCCGCATCTCGAACCGCTGGCTCGGCACGATCTGGAAGCAGTCGCCGGCCCTGATGTACTCCTTCGCCTTGCGTACGGCGTCCTGGTACCCGCCGTCCGGGGTGTTGCAGCTGAACCGCGGCGTCGCCTGCGGGTCCATGGTGACCGCGGACGCCGCCGCCGGCTGCCGCAGCGCGGCGGTCATCTCGTCCAGCCGGGCCACGGCGTCGTCGTACGCGGAGTCCGGGTCGTCGCCGGGGAACGCGTTCGCGATCAGCAACACGGTGCCGTCGTGGTGGTCGAGCACGGCCAGGTCGGTCGCGAGCAGCATGGTCAGGTCGGGCACGTGCAGGTCGTCGACCGTGCTGTCGGGCAGCCGTTCGATCCGCCGCACGGCGTCGTACGCGACGTACCCCACCATGCCGCCAGTCAGTGGTGGCAGGCCGGTGTCGCGCGGGCTGCGCAGCGTCTCGATCGTGTCGCGCAACACGGTGAGCGGCTCCCCCGTGCGTGGCACACAGGGTGGCGGGTCGCCCAGCCAGACCGCGTTGCCGTCTTTGACGGTGAGCGTCGCGCGGCTGCGGACGCCGACGAACGAGTACCTCGACCACGACCTGCCGTGCTCGGCCGACTCCAGCAGGAACGTGCCGGCCCTGTCGCCGGCGAGCGCACGGTAGAGGCCGACCGGCGTCTCGCCGTCGGCGAGCAGCCGGCGGGTCACGGGGACCACCGGTTGGTCGAGGGCGCGGAACGTCTCGCGGTCGGGCACGACCACGCCGCTGCGGGTGGCCCGCGCGGTCAGCGCCGTCATGGGGTCGCGACCGGGCGCTCGCCGGCGACGGCCGGCAGCTCGTCCGCGTCGAAGCAGGTGCGGTCGCCGGTGTGGCAGGCCGCGCCCACCTGATCCACGAGCACGAGCACCGCGTCGCCGTCGCAGTCGAGAGCGACGGACTTGACGTACTGGGAGTGCCCGGACGTCGCACCCTTCACCCAGTACTCGCTCCTGCTGCGACTCCAGAACGTACACCGCCCTGTCGTCAGCGTGCGATGCAGTGCCTCGTCGTCCATCCAACCGAGCATCAGTACCTCCCGCGTGTCGTGCTGCTGCACGACCGCGGCGACGAGTCCGGCCGCGTCCCTCTTCAGGCGGGCGGCAATAGCGGGATCCAGTGCGGAGGTGGGGACTGATTCGGTCATGGTGCCATTCTCACCGGACGGCCGTACCGCCCTGCCGCGGGGGCACCCGGCGGCAGGGCGGTACGGCCGTGCCAGAGTGAGCCGATGCTGGCCGACGTGATGGCGTACCTCCGGTGTCCGCACTGCGCAGGTGAGCTCACGCTCGTACAGCGGTCCGTCCGTTGCACGAACGGCCATACGTTCGACGTCGCGCGGCACGGGTACGTGAGCCTGCTGCGTGGCGACGCTCGCGGCGACGCCGGCGACAGCGCCGCGATGGTGCGGGCACGCGAGGAGTTCCTCGCCGCCGGTCACTACGCACCCGTCGCCGAGCTGGTCATCGCGATGGCCGGCGCGGCCGGATGCGTCGTCGACGTCGGGGCGGGCACCGGCTACTACCTGGCGCACACCGTCGCGCGCCTGCCCGGCTGCGTGGGACTCGCCCTCGACGTCTCCAAGTACGCTTGCCGGCGCGCGGCCAAGGCACATCCCCGACTCGGCGCCGTCGCCTGCGACGTCTGGCGGCAGCTCCCGGTGGCGACCGACGCCGCCGACGTGGTCCTCGACGTGTTCGCGCCGCGCAACGGCGCGGAGTTCCACCGGGTGCTGCGCCCGGACGGCCGGCTCGTCGTGGTGACGCCGACGCAGCGGCACCTCGGCGAGCTGGTCTCCGCCCTCGGCCTGCTGACCGTAGCGGCGGACAAGGAACAGCGGGTCGCCGACAAGCTCGACGAGCACTTCGAGCTCGCCGCGGCCGAGAGCTTCGACGCGACGGTGGCGCTCGACCGCGACCTGGTGGCCGCCGCCGTCGCCATGGGGCCGAGCGCCTGGCACACCGACCGGGCGGAGCTTGCCGACAAGATCGCCCGGCTGGCCGACCGGACGCCGGTGACGTTCTCGGTCACCTGCGCCAGGTACCTGCCGCGACCTGGAAACGGATCCGCTTCCCGATAACTACTCTCCGTGCCCGACTTCGTGACACAATGTGATCGATGGTCATCGCTCGGGGGAGGTGGAGATGCCACGGTGCCCGCGCCTCGCAGCGGAGATCGCCAGGTACGACCTGCCGGCGTCCCTGGTCGTGTTCCTCGTCGCGGTGCCGTTGTCGCTGGGCATCGCAGTCGCCACCGGCGCTCCCGTCGCGGCGGGGTTGGTCGCGGCCATCGTCGGCGGGCTGGTGGTCGGCGCCGCCGGCGGTTCACGGCTGCAGGTCAGCGGACCCGCCGCCGGGCTCACCGTGGTCGTCGCCGACCTGATCACCCAGTTCGGCTGGCCGGTCACCTGTGCCATCACGGCCCTCGCCGGGCTGCTCCAGATCGTGCTCGGCAGCTGCCGGGTCGCCCGGGTGGCGCTGGCCCTGTCGCCGGCCATCGTGCACGGCATGCTCGCCGGCATCGGCGTCACCATCGCGCTGGCGCAGCTGCACGTCGTGCTCGGCGGCGCACCGCAGAGCGACGCACTGCGCAACGTGCTCGCCCTGCCTGGACAGCTCGCCCACCTGCACGAGAACGCCGCCGTGCTCGGGCTGCTGGTGATCGCCGTCGTGCTCGGCTGGCCACGGCTGCCGAAGCGCCTGCGTGCCGTCCCCGGGCCGCTCGCCGCGATCGCGCTCGCCACCGCGGCCGCCGCGCTGGCACCGATGGACGTCGCCACGGTGGAGATGCCTGGCTCGCTGCTCGCCGCACTGCACCCGCCCCAGCTGCCGGACGCCGGCTGGGGCGCCTTCACCGTCGGAGTGGTGACGGTCACGGCGATCGCCAGCGTGGAGAGCCTGCTCTCCGCCACCGCCGTCGACCGGCTGCGGCCGGGGCACCGTACGGACCTCGACCGCGAGCTGGTCGGCCAAGGCGCCGCCAACGCGGTCTCCGGCACTCTCGGCGGACTGCCGATCACCGGCGTGATCGTCCGCAGCTCGACCAACGTGGGCGCCGGCGCCCGCACCCGCGCGTCCACGGTGCTGCACGGCGTGTGGGTGCTGGTGTTCGCGCTCCTGCTCGCCGGACTCGTCGAACGCATCCCGATGGCCGCGCTCGCCGGCCTGCTGGTGGTCGTCGGCCTGCAGCTGGTGAAGGTGACGGACATCAGGCGGATCCGCCGGCACCGCGAGCTGCCCGTCTACCTGGCGACGGCGCTCGGCGTCGTCGTGTTCAACCTGCTCGAGGGCGTGCTGATCGGGCTGGCCGTCGCGCTGGTCGTCGTGGTCGCCAGGGTGGTGTGGGCGCGGGTCGACGCCGAGCAGCTGGAGACGCCGCCGGCCGACCCGCCGCACTGGCTCGTCGTCGTGGAGGGCACGCTCAGCTTCCTCGCCCTCCCCCGGCTGTCCCGGGTGCTCGGCCAGATACCGGCCGGCAGTGTCGTCGAGCTCGAGCTGGTCACCGACTTCCTCGACCACGCCGCCCACGAGCACCTGGACAGCTGGATCACCCAGCACGAGTGCGGCGGCGGCATCGTGCACGTGTACGAGGTCGGCGGCATGTCGCTGCGCGACTCCGGCCCGCGGCCGTGGCGGCGGGCGCACCACCCGGTGCGGACCGCACCCGTCGACGCGCCGAATCGGGGAACTTGCCGGCATTGACCCGGTACCGGTGACTAATGTCGCCCGTGGCAACACGCACCGTCACACAAGGCTTCGCCGAGACGGAGGGCCGCGCCGATGACCGCGACCCGCATCCGGATCCTGCTCGTCACCCTCGGCCTGCTGCTACTCGTCACCGTGCCTCCGCTCGGCGCCGGAGTTGCCGGCGCGGCGCAGCAGCCGTTCGTCACCGCGCACCGCGGCGCCAGCGCCTACGCGCCGGAGAACACGCTCGCCGCCGTCCGGCTCGGCGTCCGGATGGACGCGGACATGGTGGAGGTCGACGTCCAGCGCACGAAGGACGGCGAGCTCGTCGTCATGCACGACACCACGCTGGCCCGCACCACCGACGTGGAGCACATCTTTCCCGACCGTGCGCCGTGGCGGATCCGCGACTTCACCCTCGCGGAGATCGAGAAGCTGGACGCCGGCGGCTGGAAGTCGCCGAAGTACGACGGCGAGCCGGTGCCGACCCTCGCGCAGGTGCTCGACGTGCTGGCGGACGCCGAGGTGGGGCTGATGCTGGAGGCGAAGAACCCGGCGCAGTACCCGGGCATCGGCCCGGACATCCTGGCCGAGCTCACCGCCGACCCGTACTGGCGTGCCGCCACCGACCCGAGCCAGCTGCTGCTCGTCAGCTTCGACTGGCGGTTCCAGCGCGGCCTGCACCTGCTCGCCCCCGAGTACCCGGTCGGCGTGATCGGCACCCCGGCACGGGGCGAGCTCGACGACCTGGCCGACTGGGCCGACTTCGTCAACGTGCCGCACACCGAGCTCGACCGCGGCCTCGCCAACCGGATCCACGCCGCCGGCCTGTCGACCGCACCGTGGACCGTCAACCGACGCGCCGACATGCGCAGGATGATCCGCACCGGTGCGGACGGCATCACCACCAACCGACCCGACGTGCTGCGCAGCTTCCTCTAGATGAGTGATTCCTTGAAGGGTGTGGTCGGCGCGGCTGCGGAGACGTGGGGCGGAGGGTGTTCAAGATCGATGTGTGACCAAAGAACTGAACACCCTCCTGACAGCACTGTATGTGGTGGTCGACGATCACGTGG
>WHTA01000067.1 GCA_009379825.1 Streptosporangiales bacterium | reverse complement strand
GCGCACCCGAGCCCGCGGCTCCGCCCGCCCGAACCGGCCCGCGACCCGCTCATGCAAGGTATCCAGCTCATCTATCACCAGATCGGTAACCACCCGACCATGATCAACTACCTGTCAAGCAAGTGCCGTTGCAGTACTAGATGTTTGCCAGCGACGGCGGCGACCTGGCATCCTCGGACACATGCGCAACTGAGCACTGTCCCGCCCGCGTCCGTGGCCGTTCGGCCCGGCGGGCTCGATGGTCGTACCGAATCGGGTGCTCGCGCATGTCCACACACCACGCCCAGCTTGTCGCGTCCGGGCTGGCCAAGTCGTACGGCGGCCGCCAGGTGCTCGACCTCCGGGAGCTCACCGCAGGTGCCGGTGAGCGGCTCGGCGTCGTCGGCGAGAACGGTGCCGGTAAGTCCACGCTGCTGCGGCTGCTCGCCGGCGAGGAGGAACCCGACGCGGGCACGGTCGCGCTGCACGGCTCGGTCGGCTACCTACACCAGCAGGTACGGCTGCCGCTGAGCGCGACCATCGCGGACCTCGTCGAGGAGGCACTTGGCGACCTCCGCGAGCTGGAGCTGCGGCTGGAGAAGCTCTCGGTGCGACTGGCCGCCGAGCCGAGCACGGCCGTCGCCGACGAGTACGCGGACGCGCTCGCGGAGGCGGAGGCGCGTGAGCTCTGGACCGCGCAGGTGCGGGTCGACACGGCGCTGTCCGGCCTCGGCGTCGGCGACCTGCCGCGCGAACGCAGGCTCGACGAGGCGAGCGGCGGACAGCGGTCGCGTCTGGCGCTGGCCGATCTGCTCGTGCGGCGCCCCGAGGTGCTGCTGCTCGACGAACCGACCAACCACCTCGACGACGCCGCGCTGGCGTACCTGGAGGAGGTGCTCGGGCAGTGGTCCGGGGTGGTCGTGGCCGTCAGTCACGACCGGGCGTTCCTCGACGCTGTCTGCACGTCCATCCTGGACCTCGACCCCGGCAGGGACGGCGCCACCAGGTACGGCGGGAGGTACACCGACTACCTCGTCGCGAAGGCCGCGGAGCGGCAGCGGTGGGAGCAGGCATACGAGCAGTGGCAGGACGAGCACAACCGGCTGGAGCGGTTGACCCGCGGCACCGTACACAAGATCGCGCCGAACCGCGGACCGTCGGACAACGACAAGTTCGCCGTGAAGTTCAAGGGGCAGCGGGTCGGCGCGACCGTGCGGCGGCGGGTGCGTGACGCCGAACAGCGGCTGAAGGCACTCGACGAGGAGCGGGTACAGAAACCGCCGAAGCCGGTGCGGTTCCGACCCCGCTCGGACGACGGGATCAGCGGGGGCATCGCGGTCTCCGTGCGGGAGGTCGTCGTGCCAGGCCGGCTCAGCGTCGACGTGTTCGACGTCGTGCACGACACCCGGCTGTTGGTCACCGGCCCGAACGGGGCGGGGAAGTCGACACTGCTCGCCGTGCTGTGCGGCAGCCTGGCGCCCGAGCACGGCACGGTGATGTGGCGCAAGGGCGTACACGTGGGCCTGCTTGCACAGGAGGTGCGCTGGGACCGACCGGAGCGCAGCGCGGTGGCGACGTTCGCCGCCGGTCGTCCGGGCGCGCCCGAGGAACACATCTCGGCGCTGCTCGACGTGGGGCTGTTGCATCCGCGGGAGCTGCGTACGCCGGTCGGCCGGCTGTCGATCGGGCAACAGCGCCGGCTAGCGCTGGCGCAGCTGCTGGTCGACGACCCCGACGTGCTGCTGCTCGACGAGCCCACCGACCACCTGTCGCTGGTGCTGGTGGAGGAACTGGAGGAGGCCCTCACCGGCCGCCGCGGCCCGGTAGTGGTGGTCAGCCACGACCGCTGGCTACGCCGCCGCTGGCCCGGTGAGTCGACGGCAGTGGTGAGCGGCCGCCTGAGCCGCCCCTGACGGTGGTGGTCAGCCGTCGGTGTGGCGGGTGGGGGTGCGGGTGCTGAAGGCGAGCAGCACGATACCGACGGCGAGCCCGGCGATTGCCCACAGGGCGTTGCCGAGGCCGTAGGCGTCGGCCAGGAAGCCGACCAGGGGTGGGCCGACCAGGAAGCCGCCGTAGCCGACGGTGGAGACTGCGGCGATCGCGTCCGAGGGGCGGCGGCTGCCGTCGCCGGCGGCGCTCATCGTGGCGGGGAAGACGATGGAGACGCCGAGGCCCCACAGCGCTGCGCCGGCGAGGCCGGCGGGCAGGCCGGGGACGGCGAGCGTGCAGACGACGCCGACCGCCGCTGTGGCGCCGGAGAGGCGCAGTGCCCAGGTGCGGCCGAGCCGCTCGATGGTGGTGGTGCCGATGAACCTGCCCACCGTCATGGCGATCGTGTACGCGGTGAACGCGGCGGCCGCGGTGCCGGGGTCGGCGGCGCGTTCGTCGGTGAACAGCAGCGGTATCCAGTCCTGCGCTGCGCCCTCCGCGACGGTGCCGCACAGCGTCACCAACCCGATCAGCAGCAACCGCCGGTCGAGCACCTTCCACGCGGGCAGGTGCGGCTCGTCCGCGCCGGCCTGCTCGACGCCGCGGTCGGGCAGGAACCGGCTGGCGGCCAGCGTGCAGCAGACGACCATCACGGTGCCCGCGACGGCGAAGTGCCAACCGACCGGTACGTGGTGCCGGGCGAGCACGGCGCCGACCGCGGACCCGAGGATCGTGCCCGCGCTCCACGAGGCGTGGAACCTGGGCATCAGCTGGCGGGACAGCGAACGCTCCGCGTAGTGCCCCTGCACGTTCATGGCGACGTCCCAGACGCCCCAGTTCAGCCCGGCGAGCGCGAGCGCGATGCCGACGCCCCAGATGGTCGGCGCGGTGCCGGCGGCGGTGAACATCACGGCGGACAGCACGGCGGTCACCGTCACCAGCGCCCGGCTGCCGAACCGCCGGACGAGGAAGCCGGTCGCCGGCATGGTGAGCAGCGAGCCCCCGCCAAGGCACAGCAGCGCGAGGCCGAGCTCCGCCGGGCTCGCCTGCACCTGGTCGCGGATCGCCGGGATCCGCGTGACCCAGCTGCCGTTCAACGCGCCGTTGGTCGCGAACACGATCGCGGTCGCGATCGCCGCCGTACGTGCCTGCCTTTTCGTTGCCAACAGTTGTGCTGTATCCCCGTCGCCACCCGTCACCGAGCTAGCTTGTCAGCCGGCGCCGACGTCCACGAGAGCGGGCGCCGCGGCGGCTGCACGCAGGCCGCGGCGGAGCAGCCTGGCGTCGCCCAACCGACTGCGCAGCCTGCGCTCCAGGCCCGCGATCGGCACCAGGTTCTGCGGTGCCCGCGGCTCCTTGTGCTCGCTGCTGGCGAACCGCGGCAACGTGACGGCGGACCGGTCGGCCAGCGCGACCGCGTCGGCGGCGGGGACCTCCGCCGCGCACTCGATGCGGACGATGCCCGCCCACGGCGGGCCCTGCGCTCCGGGCAGCCGCAGGTACCAGGCGTGCCGCTGCCACCTGGTGCCCATCAGGAACACCGGCGTGCGCTCGCCGGGGCGCAGCGCGGTGACCACCGGGTCGAGCTCCGGCGGCAGGTACCGGCGTTCCTGGCTCTTCACATACCCCAGCGTGCGCGGCAGGTGGGTGCGGCCGCGCAGCGGCCCGTCGACGACGAGCAGGTCGTCGTCGTCCGCCGCGTCGGTGCGGGCGAGCTCGGCGACGCTCACCTCGGCGGCGCCGAGCTGGTCCTGCACCGCCATCCGCAGCGCGTCCGGGTCGTCCTTGGCGGTGGTGTGCTGCGGGTAACGTACGCCGGAAGTCCCGGCCACCTCGAGGCCGTCGACGACGCCGGTCGTGAACAGCCCACGGCGTACGGTGTGCTCCACCAGCCGGGCCTCGTGGTCGCAGCGCACCACGCCGGCGGCGTACGAGGCACACAACCCCGCGCTCACCGTGTCGCCGTCGACCAGCCAGACGTTCGCGTCGATCCGGCGCACGCCGTCGACGAACAGCACCGTGCGCGGTGCACGGCACTCCGGCGCCGGGGTCAGCGGCTGCCAGCTCTCCGCCGGCAGCTCCACCGCCACGTCGCGCAGCGCGTCGCTGTCCGCTTCGTCGGTGGCCTCGAAGCCGGTGCCGTACGACGGGTCCCAGGTGTCGACGTGGACCTGCATCAGCTGGCCCGCTGCACGTAGGCGGTGCGGGCGTCCTTGGTCACCTGGAACCGCACGGGGATGCGTTCGGCCAGCGCCGGCACGTGGGTGACCACACCGACCATCCGGTTGCCCTGCACGGCGAGGTTCTCCAGGGTCGCCGCGACGGTCTCCAAGGTGGCCTCGTCGAGCGTGCCGAAGCCCTCGTCCAGCACGATCGACTCCAGCGCGGTGCTGGTGGTCGACATGCCGGCCAGCTGGTCGGAGAGCGCGAGCGCCAGCGCGAGCGACGCCTGGAACGTCTCACCGCCGGAGAGCGTGCGCACGCCGCGGCGCAGGTCGGCGTCGTGGTGGTCGAGCACGTAGAACTCGCCGTCGTGGTGGCCGAGCTCGTACTGGCCGCCGGACAGCTCGGCGAGGATCCGGGACGCGCCGTCGACGAGCGAGTCGAGCGCCTCCTGCAGCAGCCAGCGCTCGAAGTTGTTGGCGCGCAGGTGGTCGGCGAGCGCCTTGGCCACACGGGTCTGTGCGGCGTGCTTGTCGCGGTCGGCGCGCTGGGTGGCGATCTGGTCGAGCTGTTGGGTCAGCCGCTGGTGCTCGTTCTCCGCCTGGGTCACCGCGACGGCGACCGCCGCGGACAGGGCGGCGGCGTCGAGCGGTTGCGGCGCCTGCACGCCGTGGTCGTCGAGCAGCTCCCGCAGCCGCTGCTGCACCGCGGCGGCCGCCGCCTCGGCGGCGGTGACCTCCTCGACGACGGTGGGTCGCCGGTCGCGCAGCCGCTGCGCGGTCTCGCCGGTCCAGGTGACCAGCTGCGACCAGGCGGTGGCGAGATCCTCGCGGTCGAGCGCGGGCGGGCCGTGCTCGCTGAGCGCGTCGCGGGTGCTCGCCAGCTGCGTCCACGCGGCACCTGCGGACGCCCTGGCGCGCTCCTGCTCGGTGCGGGCGTCCTGGTACGCCTGGCGCGCGGCGCGTACCCGGTTGCCGGCGTCGCGCCACGCGGTACGGGCGCGCTCGGCGCCGGCCAGTTGCGCGGCCACCGCCGCGCGGTCGTCGTGGTCGGCGAGCGCCGCGCGGGTCTCGGCGAGCCGCTCGTCGTGGTCGGTGAGCCTGGCGGTGGCGGTGGTGAGGTCGCGCTCCGCCTCCCGCACCGCCTGGTCCGCCGCCGTGCTCGCTGTGCGTGCCTCCGCCAGCGTCTTCTCCGCCGCGCGCAACGTGGTGGCGTCGACGGGGTCGGGCAGCGCGTGCACCTCCTGCGCGCACACCGGGCAGTGCGCGCCGACGCTGAGCTGCGGCCGGAGTGCGCCGACCAGCTCGGCCCGTTGCGCCTCGGTGAGGCCGAGCTCCGCGACCTGCAGCCGGTCGGCGGCGACCTGCCGCTGCTGCTGTGCCTCGGCCAGCCGGCGCTCGGCGTCGGTCACCGCCTTCGCGTGTTGCTCGCGCCCGGCGGTGAGCTCGACCAGCCGGTCGTGCGCCGCGAGCAGCTGCCGCAGCTCGCCGGGTTCCGCGGTGGCCTCGGCCGCGGTGCGGGCCCCGTCCTCGGCCGTCTCGGCCGCGGCGAGCTCCTGCTCCGCCCCCGTCGCCGCCGCGACGGCCGCGGTGATCCGCGCGCTGACGTCGGCCACCTCGGCCGGGACCTGGACGCCAGCGAGGGTGCGGCCGGCCGCGTCCAGCTCGGTGAGCCGCTGCTTGACCGCCTCGGCCGCCTCGTTCGCCGCGGTGAGCGCGGGGATCTCCGCGTCGATCGTGGTACGGAGCGCGCGCAGGGCGTCCGCCCGGGTCGCGGCCGCGTCGACGGCCTGGTCGTCGACCGTGCCGAGCGACGCGAGCAGCTTCTCCGCCGCGTCCGCCCTGGCGGCGGAGTCGCGGGCCAGCTCGCCGGCGCGCTCGGCGATCTTGCGGTAGACGTGCAGGCCGAGCAGGTTGACCAGGATGTTCCCGCGCTCGCTCGGCTTGGCATGGAGGAACTGCGCGAACTCGCCCTGGGGGAGCACTACACAGGTGACGAAGTGCTCGTACGGCAGCCCGATGACCTGCGGCACCGCGGCGTCCATCTCCTTGGGCGTGCCCGCGAGCACCTCACCGAGCACGGTGTCGGTGCTGGTCTCGTCGTCGAGGTCCGCGAGGGTGAACGACTCGGGCAGCCGCTGCAGCCCGGCCAGCGAGGTCTTCACCTTGCCCTTGCCGTCGCGGCTGACCACCCGGGTGGCGACGTACGTCGTGCCGGCCACCTCGAACACCAGCCGCACCTTCGCCTGCGCGCTCGACGGCGCGAGCGCGCTCGCGACGCCGCGCTGGTCCGCCCACCGCGGCACGCTGCCGTAGAGCGCGAAGCAGATGGCGTCGAGCAGCGTCGACTTGCCCGCGCCCGTCGGCCCCACCAGCACGAAGAAGTCCACGTCGGTGAAGTCGACCACCGTGGGCTCGCGGAAGACGGTGAAGCCCGCCACGTCGAGCCGCAGGGGACGCATGCTCACCTCCGCATCGGTCGAGGAATCGGGGCACTCAGCAGGCTAGCCGAGCAGCCCGACAGCCTCCGGTTGCAGCGCCGGTGGTCAGGAGACGTCGTCATAGAGCTGGGCGAAGAGGTCCTCGACGGCGCTGTCGTCGTGGCCGCGCTCCTCCAGGTAGGCGGCGAACAGCTGCTGCGGCGACCGACCCGTACGAACGGCACGGGGTTGCTCCTCGCCGGCCGCCGCGAACTCCGGGTCGATCCGTACCTCGAGCGCGTGCGGCAGCAGCTCCTGCACCTCCTCGCGCAGGCCGGCACGCGGCCGTTCGCTGACGAACACCCGCAGCCACGCCTCGCCGTCGCCGGTGGCCAGCTCCGCCAGCTCGGCCAGCGTGCCGCGGACGGTTCGTAGCGTGCGCCCGGACGTGATGGGCACCGGCGTGACCCGTGCCGGGGTGTCCGCGGCGACGTCCACGAGCAGCACCGCGGGCTGGTTCGCCTCCTCGCCGAAGTCGACGAGCAGCGGGCTGCCCGAGTACCTGATCGGGCAGGCCCCGGTGACCTCCTGCTGCCGGTGTAGGTGACCCAGAGCCACGTAGTGGCAGGAACCGGGGAAGACCGACGCCGGCACGTGGTACGGGAAGATGGTGTGGGCGTCGCGCTCGCCGCCGCCCAACACCCCGCCGGCCACGGTGAGGTGGCTGGCGACCAGGTTGACCATGCCAGAGCCGTCGAACGACTCGGTCAGCCGCGCCACCAGCCGGCGCACCCAGTCTGCGTAGGTCTGCGTCGCCTCGGTGGTGGTGAGGTCGAACATCTCAGCCGCACGTACCGCGTGCCGTTGCGAGAGGAACGGCAGCGCCACCAGCTGCCAGCGTTCCCCGGTGCTCGTGGCGGCCTCGACGAGATGCAGCTCAGGACGCGTCGCGACCTGCCCGAACAGCCGGATGCCGGCGGCCTCCGCCCACGGCCGCAGCGCCTCCAGGTGCGCGCCGTTGTCGTGGTTGCCGGTCACCACTACGACCTCGGCGCCCGTGTTACGCAGCGCGCTGAGTGCCCGGGTGACCAGCCGGGTGGCGTCCACGGGCGGCGCCGCGGTGTCGTACAGGTCGCCGGCGACGATCACCAGGTCCGGCTGCTCGCGTTCGGCGACGTCGATGACCTCGCGCAGCACGCGGGCGTGCTCCTCGATCCGGCCGCGGCCCTTGAGCACCTTGCCGACGTGCCAGTCCGCGGTGTGCAGGATCCGCACGGTCGCCTCCAGTCAGAACTCAGAACGGGATGTCGTCGTCGGTGTCGCCCGCGACGGTGGCGAACGGGTCGACGGCCTGCGTCTTCGACCGCTGGGCGCTCGGCGGTGCCGCGCCGGCCTCCGCCGGCCGGGTGGCCCAGGCGGGGAACGGGAACTCGATCGCCAGCGGCACCGGGATCTCCGGCTGGGCGACGAACATGGTGCCCGGCTTGGCCAGCACGGCACGGGCGCGCTGCGCAGGCGGCAGGAACGCGTACTCCGGCCTGGCCGACTCGGCGGCGTCCAGCCGGCCGACCACCCGGATCGACGAGTTCGCGATGATCCTGCGCTCCACCTCGGACGCCGTCTGCTGCGCGCCGACCAGGATTACGCCGAGGCTGCGGCCGCGCTCGGCGATGTCGAGCAGCACCTCCTTGATCGGGCTGCTGCCCTCGCGCGGCGCGTACTTGTTCAGCTCGTCGAGCACGACGAACTGGAGCGCGCGCCCGGTGCTGCCGCTCTCCTTGGCGTCGAAGAGCTGCTGCAGCGTCACGCCGACCACGAAGCGCTGCGCGGCGTCCGGCAGGCTGTGCAGGTCGACGACGGTGACCTGGGCGTCGCTGCTGGTGACGCCGTGCGGGCGGCGGCCGGTGATGTCCGAGCGCACCAGCCGGTCGAGTGCGCGCCTGCTGGCCAGCAGCCGGCGCAGGAACGCGTTCACCGTGCCCATGGTGGTGGCCGCACCGGCCCAGTCGGCCCGGGTGCTGTCGTCGAGCAGCTTGCCCTGTACGAACTCCACCAGGTCGGCGTACGTACGCATCAGCTCGCCGTCGACGTGCACCGCGCCGTCGTCGGTGGCCTTCGTCTCGCGCTGCAGCCGCGCGGCGACCTGGTGCACCACCATCGTGTACTGCTGGCGCTCGTCCTCGACGTCGGCGAAGGCGTACGGCAGCAGGCCCTGCGCGCAGAACTCCGCGAGCGTCCAGTAGAACGCGTCCACCCCGGTGTCGCGGCACGACACGTCCGGCCTGCCGGTCGGGTCGCCGCGCAGCGGGGGAGCGAGCACGCTGACCGAGCCGAACGCCTCGGCCGGCAGCCCGAGCGACCCGTACCTGGCGCGCTGCTCGTCGTCGATGCGGGTGTTCGGGTGGTCGAGCAGCAGCAGGTCCTCGCCCTTGACCGAGAAGATCAGCGCCTTCGCGTTGTGCGCGTTGCCGAGCGCGCCGCCGCGCAGCACCGAGTAGAGCAGCCAGGTCGCGAACGACGTCTTCGTGGCCACGCCGGACACACCGGAGATCGAGACGTGGCCGCCGCGGGTGCCGTCGAGGAAGTCCAGGTCGAGGTAGACCGGCTCGCCGTCGCGGCCGGCGCCGAGCGCGACCTTGCGGTCCATTTTGTCGAAGTAGAGCGCGCGGTCGCGGGTCTCCTGGACCGCCCTGCGGACGACGGCGCCAGGCCGCGGCGGCACGTAGACCTCGGGCTCCACCCTGGTGACGTTCACCTCGGCGGCCTCCTGCACCTCGGCGGGCAGCATGCCGTCGGACACCAGGAACACGTCGGAGTCGAACTGCGCGCCCTCGTGCCTGGCCCGTACGGCGGTGACCACGCCGGCGATCTGCACCGGGTCGCGGCCGGGCAGGTCCCGCTCCGTCACCACCACGTCGTCGAGCTGCAGGTAGCCTCCGGAACGCACGGCTACCCAGAAGGTGAGTGGAGTCGCGTCGGCGTTGCCGAGCACCCGGCCGACCGGCTCGCCGCCGGTGGGTGTGCCCGGGTCGCTGGAGGCTGGTGTCATGGACACCCACGATAGGCGGAGGCCGGACGATGACCGACAGGGCGACCACAGGACTCGCCGAGCGGGCGGACAGGTTGCGCGCGTTGCACGTGCCCGGCGACCCGCTGGTGCTGCCGAACGTCTGGGACGCGGCGGGTGGGCAGGCCGTCGCGGCGGCCGGGTTCCCCGTGGTCGCCACCGGCAGCGCGGCGGTCGCCGAAGCGCTCGGCTACGCCGACCACGAGGCCGCGCCACCGGCGGAGATGTTCGCCGCAGCAGCCAGGATCGCCGCGGCGGTGCCGCTGCCGGTGACCGTCGACGCCGAGGCGGGGTACGGGCTGCCGGCCGGCGAGCTCGTCGACGCGCTGCTCGCGGCGGGCGCCGTCGGCTGCAACCTGGAGGACACCGCGCACGCGGCGGGCGGGCTCGCCGACGTGGAGGCGCAGGCCGGCTGGCTGCGCGAGGTTCGCGCGGCGGCGTCGACCGCTGGAGTGCCGCTGGTGGTGAACGCGCGCACGGACGTCTTCCTGCAGCCGGCCGGCACCTTCGACGACCCGGTCGAGGAGGCGGTCAGCCGCTGCCGCGCCTACCTGGCGGCCGGCGCGGACTGCGTGTACCCGATCCTCGCCGACGACCCGGCGGATATCGGCTGCCTGGTGGCCGGGGTCGACGGACCGGTGAACGTGCTGGCCAGGCCGCAGGCGCCCGGGCTGCAGGAGCTGGCCGAGCTGGGCGTGGCGCGCATCTCGTACGGTCCCGGGCTCTACCGCGCCAGCCAGGCACACCTCGCGGCGATGCTCGCCGAGGTCGCCGCCGGTGGGTCCCCGTTCCGGTGACCGAGCCGGTCGACATCGCCGACGCCGCCGACCCACGGCTGGCGGACTACGTCGGCCTCACCGACGCCGAGCTGCGGCAGCGTCACGAGCCGGCGGCCGGCCTGTTCATGGCCGAGGGCGACAAGGTGATCCGGCGGGCGCTGGCCGCCGGCTGCCGGCCGCGGTCGCTGCTCGTCGCCTCGCGCTGGCTGCCGCGGCTGGCCGCCGTGCTCGCCGGCTTCGATGCGCCGGTGTACGTCGCGCCCGAGGCGGTGCTCGAACAGGTGACCGGCTACCGGGTGCACCGTGGGCCGCTGGCGGCCATGTGGCGCCCGGCGGCGCTGGAGCCGGCGGAGCTGCTCGCCGGCGCGCGGCGCGCGGTGGTGCTCGAGGACGTGGTCGACCACGCCAACGTCGGGGCGGTCTTCCGTACCGCTGCCGCGTTCGGGTTCGACGCCGTGCTGCTCAGCCCACGCTGTGCGGACCCGCTGTACCGGCGCGCGCTGAAGGTCTCCATGGGGGCGGTGCTCGCGCTCGGGTGGGCACGGTTCGGTGACTGGTACCAGGCGCTCGACACCGTACGTTCCGCCGGGCTGCGGTCGGTCGCGCTCACACCGGACGCGGGCGCCGTCGACCTCGCCGGTGTCGACCTGCCCGACCGGGTCGCGCTCGTGCTTGGCGCGGAGGGCGACGGCCTGAGCCGGCGCTGGCTGGAGAGCGCGGACGTCCGGGCGAGGATCCCGATCAGCTCCGCGGTCGACTCGCTGAACGTCGCGGCCGCCGCGGCGGCGGCGTGCTACGCGTTGTCGGTGGCCAACGGGGGTGCCGGTGACGCCACGCCGTAGCCGAAGCGATGCCCGCATACCACCCCCGAAGCGTCCGCGGCTAGGTACGGTGGAGCGGTGACCGGGGACAGTATGACCACGCCCATCCGGCAGGTGGGCGGCTACCAGCTGCGGTCACAGCTCGGCGAGGGCGGCATGGGCGTCGTGTACCACGGCGTGGACGCCCGCGGCCGGTCGGCGGCAGTGAAGGTGCTGCGCCCGCACGTCGCGGGTGACCAGGAGGGCAGGGACCGGTTCGCCCGGGAGGTCCGGGCGATGCGGCGCGTCCACGGCCCCTGGGTGGCCGAGGTGCTGGACGCCGACGTGACCGGCAACCCGCCGTACGTCGCCACCACGTACATCGACGGGCCGCCGCTGTACCGCGTGGTCGCCGACCACGGCCCGCTGCAGGACGCGGAGCTGGCCAGGCTCGGCCACGGGCTGGCGGAGGCGCTGCGCGCGATCCACGCCGCCGGCGTCGTGCACAGGGACCTGAAACCGGGCAACGTGCTGATGGTGCGCGGTAACCCGGTGGTGATCGACTTCGGCATCGCCCAGGTCGCCGACGAGACGCGGCTGACGTCCACCGGCCTGCTGATCGGCACGCCCGGCTATCTCGCGCCCGAGGTGCTCGACGGGCAGCCGGCCAGCTGGGCGTCGGACATCCACTCCTGGGCGGCCACCATGGCGTTCGCGGCGACCGGGCGGCCGCCGTTCGGCCGCGGCCCATTCCAGGCGGTGGCGTACCGGGTGACCACCGGCCGCGCGGACCTGGCCGGTGTACCCGACTGGCTGCTGCCAGTACTGCGGCGTGCGATGGCGCAGCACCCGGGCGAGCGCCCGCGGCCGGCCGAGCTCGCCGCGCTGATCGGCCGTCCGGACGTGGCGCGCCTGCTGCCGCCTGGGAGCGACCGGCCACAGGTGCCGCCCACGGTGGGCACGGTGGGTCCCGCGCCGACCAGGCAGCTGACGCACGCCCCCGAGCAGCAGCGTGTTGCGCACCCGCACGGCCAGCGCCCGCCGTGGCCGGAGCGGCTGCCGCGGTTCCTGCGGCCGCGGCCGGTGTTCACGCTGTTGCTGCTGCTGATCGCGGCGGCGGCCGGGGCGAGCGCGCCGTTCCTCACGCTCAGCATGCTGTGCCTTGCGTTCATCGTCGCCCGTACCGTGGACCGACAGCGATGGTTCATCCGCGACCGCAGAGAACGACGGGGGATCGGCAGGTCCGACATGGTGGTGGCGGTCTCCGCGTTGCCGCTGCACGTCGCCAGGTCGGCGTTCTTCACCGCGGTGACGTTGCCGCTTGCCGGCCTCGGCGGCCTGGCGGCGGGGATCATCATGGTGCTCTTCGCGCCCGCCTTCCTGCCGATGGGGAACACGCACGTGATGGCGGGCCTGTTCGTCGGCGCGACCGTCCTGCTCGCCTGGTGGGGCATCGAGGGCGAGAGCCTGCGCGCCGGCACCAGGCGCCTGGTTCGTACGGTCACCGGCCGGCCGCCGGTGATCGTGGTCACCGCCCTGATGCTGACGGCGATCCTGGCGGCCCTGCTGCTCGACGCAGCCAGCGGCCCGGTGAACTGGTCACCGTTCCACGGCGGCCCCCAGTCGGTGATCGGCGGCCTGGTCAGCTGGCTGAAGCAGCACCAGTTCTTCGCCTGACCTCGCGGCCCGCGGTTGGTGGGTCAGTCGCGCCAGGGCATCGAGCGGGCTACCCGGTGGGGTAGCGACTCGCGGCCTTCTACGTCCAGGGACGTGATGACCAGGCCGCCGAGCAGCGCGACGTTCTTCAGGAAGTGGGTGCGGTGGTTGGCGCGCTCCTTGGGGTCCTCGTGCTCCCAGAACCGGTGGCCGGCGAGCGTGGTCGGGACCAGGCCGGCGACGAGCGCGAGCGCGGCGAGCCTGGGCGTCCTGCCGGTGGCCAGTGCCAGGCCGGCGCCCACCTTGGCGGCGGCGTCGGCCAAGGTCAGCGGGGAGACGTACTCCTCGGGCACGCCGAGCGGCACGAGCAGTGCCTTGGCCTTGCGGACCCGCGGCTCCGGGTTCCGGAGCACGTCGACGCCGCTCACCACGAACAGGGACGCAATGGCGGATCTGGCCACTTTGCGCACCAGCATGATCACTCCTCGCGTATGCGGCGTCGTCGACGCATTTTCACGCCACGGCGGCGGAAATGCCAGGGATCTCGCTGAGTCTGTCATAACGTAACGCCCAGCCTCTCCTTCCCCGAGAGATTACTGGAGGCGGTAACGGTGCGCCGTACACCTGTACGGCGGCGCCTGGCTGTGCTGGCGACCGCGCTGGCGCTCCCGGCGTCGCTGGTGCTCATGCATGGCCCGGGGGTTCAGGCGAGCCAGACGCCGGGTGACCGGGCCGACCAGCACAAGGGCGAACTCCGCAAGCTGGCGAAGGCCGAGTCGGCGCTGCGAACCAAGGCGAAGGCCGCACGCAACGAACTGCTCGTCGGCACGGCCAAGTGGGAAGCGTCGAAGAAGCAGCTGGCCAAGGCCAAGAAGGACGCGGCGGCGAAGGCCGCCGTGGCCGCGACCGCGAAGAAGCAGGTGGCGGAGAAGCGCCGCGTGGTGTCCCAGCTGGTGGCGAGCACGTACCAGAGCCCGCTCGACTCCTCGACGGCACTGGCCGCCGGCGTGAGCTCGGGCGACCCGCTGGCGCAGGCCCGCGGCATGGCCGACATCGACCAGGTCTACGACCAGCAGGCGTCGAAGCTGGAGAGCTTCGAGGCCGAGCAGATCGCCGCGAACGTGTTCGCGCGGCAGGCCAAGCGCGCGGAGCGGAAGGCGACGTCCCTGGAGGCCGCGCTGCAGCAGCAGACGAACGTGCTGCGCGCCAAGTCGAAGAAGTCCACCGCCGCACTGACCAAGGCCGTGGCGAAGGTCGACGAGGTGGCCAAGCGGGTACGCGCGCTCGAGGCGAAGGAGCGCAAGCGGCTGGCGAAGATCGCGGCGAAGAAGCGCGCCGAGCGGGCGAAGTCCATCGGCGGCGGCGGTGGCGGCGGTGGCGGTAGCGGTGGTGGCGGCGGCTCCATCGCGTGCAACGCGTCCTCGTCGCTGAACTACCCGAACGGGCTGATCCCGACGTCCGCGCTGTGCCCGCTGCCGCAGGCCGGCTGGTACCTCAGGGCGGACGCGGCTCGCGCGTTCTACCGGCTCAACGACGCGTACCGGGCGCACTTCGGCTCCGACATCTGCGTGAACAGCGCGTACCGGCCGCTGTGGAAGCAGCAACAGCTGTACGCCACCATGGCGCCCGGCTACGCCGCCGTGCCCGGCACGTCCAACCACGGGCTTGGTCAGGCCGTGGACCTCGGGTGCGGGGTGAGCAGCTTCGGCACGCCGCAGCACAACTGGATGCGCGCCAACGGGCCGCGTTTCGGCTGGTACCACCCGGCCTGGGCGCGGAGCACCATCCAGGAGCCCTGGCACTTCGAGTACTCGGGTTGAGCCGACACCCGGTCGACGCGAGATGATGGCGCCATGAGTGCCAGCGGGTTGCCCGAGCGTGCGGATGTCGTGGTCGTCGGGGGCGGGGTCGTCGGGGTCAGCACGGCGTTCCACCTCGCGGAAGCCGGTGCGGACGTGGTCCTGGTCGAGCGTGACGAGCTCGCCTCCGGCAGCACCTCGCGGGCCGCGGGCGGGGTGCGCGCCCAGTTCTCCGACCCGGTGAACATCCAGCTCGGCCTGCGCAGCCTGGACGCGTTCGAGCGGTTCGCCGAACGGCCCGGTGGCGAGATCGACCTGGCGCAGCACGGGTACCTGTTCCTGCTGGACGACCAGGCGGACGTCGCCGCGTTCGAGCAGAGCATCGCGCTGCAGCACGAGTTCGGGGTGCCGAGCCGGTTGCTGGAAGTACGCGAGGCGGCCGAGCTGTCGCCGTACATCGTCACCGACGGGCTGGTCGCTGCCGCGTTCTCGCCGCGCGACGGGCACTGCACGCCGGAGTCCGTGGTGCAGGGGTACGCGAACGCCGCCCGCGCCCACGGCGCCGTGGTGAGACGGCACTGCGCGGTCACCGACGTCGTGGTCACGGACGGCCGGGTCACCGGGATCAGCACATCGCAGGGTGCAATCGCGGCCGACGCGGTCGTGTGCGCGGCGGGCGCGTGGTCGGCGGCGCTGGGCGAGATGGCCGGCGTGGAGCTGCCGGTGCGCCCGCTGCGCCGGCAGATCGTGGTCACCGAGCCGGTGCCAGACCTGCTGCCGCGGCTGCCGTTCACCATCGACTTCAGCACCAGCTTCTACTTCCACCAGGAGGGGCCTGGGGTGCTGATGGGGATGCCGGACCCGGCCGACGAGTTCGGCTTCGACGTGCATCCCGACGACGGGTGGCTGGCCCGGCTGGCGGAGGCCGTCGCGCACCGTGCGCCGCGGCTGGCCGATGTCGGTGTCGCGCACCGGTGGGCCGGGCTGTACGAGGTGAGCCCGGACCACAACGCGCTCGTCGGGGAGGCCGAGCAGGTGCGCGGGTTCTTCTACGCCACCGGCTTCTCCGGGCACGGCTTCCTGCAGGGACCGGCGGTCGGTGAGGTGATGCGCGACCTGGTGCTCGGCCGCACACCGTCCGTGGACGTGTCCGCACTGGACGCGCGCAGGTTCGCGCACGCGCAGGCCCGCCCGGAGCGCAACGTCGTCTGACCGGTGGCTACGCGTCGAGGGCGCAGCGGAAGCCCTGGTTGCCCGACGACGAGTCCGGGGTGTTCTTCGTGCGTGCGGCGAGCCGGTACCTGTTGCAGTACGAGTCGTGGCACAGGTACGAGCCGCCCCGCATCACCTTCTCCTCGCCCGACGCCGGCCCGGTGGGGGTGTCCAGCGGGCCGTCCGCGTCGCCGGGGTGTTCGGTGGTGAACCAGTCCGCGCACCACTCCCAGACGTTGCCGACCACGTTGTACAGGCCGAGGTCGTTCGCGGTGAACGCCTGCACCGGCGCCGTGCCGCGGTGGCCGTCCTCGACGGTGTTGCGGGTGGGGAACTGGCCCTGGAAGATGTTGAGCCGCCAGCGGTCCTTCGGCCGCAGCTCGTCGCCCCACGGGTAGCGGGTCTGCTCGCGGCCGCCGCGCGCCGCGCACTCCCACTCCGCCTCGGTGGGTAGCCGCTTGCCTGCCCACTCCGCGTACGCGGCGGCGTCGTGCCAGGAGACGTGCACCACCGGGTGCTGGTCGCGGCCGTCGAGCGAGGTGTCCGGCCCCTCCGGCGTGCGCCAGGTCGCGCCCTCCACGCCGCGCCACCACGGCGCCTCCTGCGGGTAGGGCAGCTGCGCCTGCTGCAGCTCGCGGGGGAGCAGCCCGCCGAAGACGAACGACCAGCCGAACTGCTCGGCTTCCGTGACGTAGCCGGTGTCCTTGACGAACGCCGCGAACTGCCGGTTGGTGACCGAGCACGTGTCGATCCTGAACGCCGGCAGGGTCACCCATCGCACGGGTCCTTCGCCGTCGTGCGGGTTCGCGTCCGCGTCGTCGCCGCCCATCAGGAACGTGCCTGCGGGTACCAGCACCGTGCCGGCCGTCGTGCGCGACTTGCGTCGCTTGCTCGGTCGCGGCGGCGCGGTGGTCGCCGATGCCGTCGGGCCGGTGTCCGCGCGGCCGGGTGTGCAGCAGCTGTCGGCCATGTGACCAGTCTCGCAGAACCAACGGATCGGGTCACTCAGCTCCTACACTGCCAGCCTGAGATCACGTGGAGGTGTGCTCGTGCCGGGTCGTCCGTACCGCTCGCGTCGCAGCTGCCTGGCCGTGCCAGGCAGCAGCGAGCGCATGATCGAGAAGTCCAAGTCGCTGGCCGTCGACGAGATGTTCCTCGACCTGGAGGACGCCGTCGCCGCGGACGCGAAGGAGGCGGCCCGCAAGACCGTCGGCGAGGCGCTCGCCGCCGGCGGCTGGGACTGCACCCGGATGGTGCGGGTGAACGACTGGACCACGCAGTGGACCTACCGCGACGTCATCGAGGTGGTGGAGCGCGCGGGCGCGAACCTGGACGGCTTCATCCTGCCGAAGGTCAGCTCGGCCGACCAGGTCACCGCGTTCGACCTGCTGCTCAGCCAGGTGGAGCGCGCGAACGGGCTGCCGGTAGGCAGCATCGGCGTGGAGCCGCAGATCGAGGACGCCAAGGGCCTCGCCGACGTGGACGCGATCGCGGCCGCGTCACCGCGGGTGGAGGCGGTGATCTTCGGGCCGGCCGACTTCATGGCGAGCATGAACATGCGGTCGCTGGTCGTGGGCGAGCAGCCCGCCGGCTACGACGTCGGCGACGCGTACCACTACCCGTTGATGCGCATCCTCGCCGCGGCGCGTGCCGCGGGCGTGCAGGCGATCGACGGTCCCTACCTGCAGATCCAGGATGCCGACGGGCTGCGTCGGGTGGCCGGCCGGTCGGCGGCGCTCGGCTTCGACGGCAAGTGGGTGCTGCACCCGAACCAGGTGGACGTCGTCAACGAGCTGTATTCGCCGTCGCAGGCGGACTACGACCACGCGGAGCTGGTGCTCGAGGCGTACGAGTGGCACACCTCGGCCGCAGGTGGCCACCGCGGCGCGGTCATGCTGGGCGACGAGATGATCGACGAGGCCTCGCGGAAGATGGCGCTGGTGATCGCGGCGAAGGGCCGGGCGGCCGGTATGGTCCGTACGTCTACGTTCACCCCGCCTTCGGCGAAGGGACAGCGATGAGCGAGCACGTGCGGGTGGAGACCACGATCGACAGTGAGCGTGGGGCCGCGGAGCTCGCCGAGGCGGTGGTGAACGCGCGGCTGGTGGCCTGCGCGCAGCTGGTCGGACCCATCCGCAGCACGTACTGGTGGGAGGGCGCTGCGACCACCGACGAGGAGTGGCTGCTGGTGCTGAAGACGGCCGCGGACCGGCTGGACGACCTGGTCGCGCACCTGAGCGACGTGCACCCGTACGAGGTGCCGGAGATCGTCGCGGTGCCGGTCGTGGGCGGGCACCCCGGGTACCTGCAGTGGGTCACCGCCGAGACGCGTGGTGGCTGAACCGGAGCACCGGTGCGGCTGACCGACGAGGAGCGCGCGATCCGTGCCGGCGACGCCGGCGCGGGGGCCACCATGGCCATGCGGATCGTGCTCGGCCTCGCCCGCGCCGTCGACGCGCCACGGCTGCTGCCGGTCGAGTCTGCGCACGTGGACGGCTGCCTCTACCACGGCCGGGCGGGTCTGGACTTCGCGCGCCGGCTGGTGGAGCTCGGCGGGCAGGTGTCCGTGCCGACCACGCTGAACGTCGGGTCGCTCGACCTGCTGCACCCTGGGCTCGTACGCAGGACGGCGGACACCGAGCCGGCGCGGGAGCTGATGGACGCGTACGTCGCGCTCGGCTGCCGGCCCACCTGGACGTGCGCGCCGTACCAGCTGACCCATCGGCCCGAGTTCGGCAGCCACGTCGCGTGGGCGGAGTCGAACGCGGTGGCGTTCGTGAACTCGGTGCTCGGCGCGCGCACCGACCGCTACGGCGACTTCCTGGACATCAGCGCGGCGATCGTCGGCCGGGTGCCGGACGCGGGCCTGCACCGCACGGAGCACCGGAAGGCGCGGCTGGTGGTCGATGTCTCGTCCGTGTCGCAGGCGCTGCTCGACACCGACGTCGGCTGGGCGGCGCTCGGGTACGCGGTGGGCCGGCTGGCCGGCACCGGTGTGCCCGCGGTCGTCGGGGTGCGGTCGGCCGTGCCGGAGGAGCGGTTGAAGGCGTTCGGCGCGGCGGCGGCGTCCGCCGGCGGCGTCGGGCTGTTCCACGTGGTCGGCGTGACCCCGGAGGCGCCGACGCTCGACGCCGTGTGGCCGGCCGACGGCGCGGTGACCGAGACCGCGCTGGCCACCGCCGACCTGGCGCAGGTGCACGACGAGCTGAGCACCGCGGGCACCGACCGCATCGACGCCGTGAGTCTCGGCACCCCGCACTTCTCCGTCGCCGAGTTCGCCGAGCTGAGCGAGCTGCTCGCGGTGGGCGGCCCTGTACAGCAAGACGTCAGCTGCTACGTGTCGACCAGCCGTGCCGTGCTCGACGAGGTGACGGAGCTCGGCTACGCGCACCTGTGCGAGCGCGTGGGCGTACGGATCCTCGTCGACACGTGTACGTACGTCGCGCCGGTGCTCGACCCCGGTGTGCGGGTGGTGATGACGAACTCGGGCAAGTGGGCGTCGTACGCGCCCACGAACATCGGTGTCGCCGTGGTGCTCGGCTCGCTGGCGGAGTGCGTGGCGTCGGCGCGGGACGGACGGGTGCGCCGTGACGCGGCACTGTGGCGTTGAGCTGACCGGCCGGGTGCTGCACGGCGGCACTGCGACCGGCGAGCTGCTCGTGCTCGACGCGCCGCTGTCGTTCTGGGGCGGCGTCGACGCCACCGGCACCATCGTGGACGCCACCCACCCGCAGTGCGGCCAGCGGCTCACCGGCCGGGTGGTGGTGATGCCGCCGGCGAAGGGCTCGAGCTCGTCCACCTCGGTAGTCGCTGAGCAGCTGCGGGCCGGCACCGCTCCCGCGGCCGTAGTGCTGACCCGCGCCGACCCGATCATCGTGCTCGGCGCCCTGGTCGCCGCCGAGCTCTACGCCGTGGCCATGCCCGCCCTCGTGGTCACCGACCTGTCCGGGCTGCCGACGTCGGGGTGGGCGGCGGTACTCGCCGACGGCGAACCGGGCCGGTTGCGGGTCAGCGCAGGCTGATCCGCACCTCGCCGGCGGTGGGGTCTGCGGCACGCAGCAGGGCCGCGGGCACCCGCACCGCCCGGCCCGGCCAAGCCGGGCGGGGGAGTCGGCGGCTGGTCAGCTCCGCGTCGCCCTGGCGGACGACGACCGTGGGCCTGGCGCGGAACTCGTCGGTCCACGCCAGCAGCTGGCCGCGCGGCGGCGGTGGGTCGCCGGGACGCACCGCCGTCGGCGTCACCCACCGCAGTGGTGCCTCGGCGACCAGGCGTACGCTCTCGCGCGGGCCGGCGTTGCCGTCGAGCCAGGCCAGCACCGAGCGTGCGACGTGCCGGCCGTCGAGCGCGGCGAAGCCGGCGGTGGCGACCGGGTGCAGCAGGTCGCCCGCACCGAAGACGCCGGGCCTGCTCGTACGCAGTGCGCCGTCGACGCTCGGGGAGCGGGAGCCTGCGGCCAGCTCGAGTCGCGCCGACCTGGCCAGCTCGTGTTCCGGCACCCAGTCCCCGGTGAAGACCACGCAGTCGCAGTCGACGATGCGGCGGCCGCCGGCGGCGTCCTCGACCTCGACGCCCTCGACGGTGCGCTCGCCGAGGATCCGCACCACCCGGGTGCCAGGCGCGACCGGTGTCCGCAGCAGCACCCGGCCGGCGACCGAGTAGGCGGGCAAGTGCTGCTGCTCGGTGGTCATGAGGACGGTGTGCGCGCCGGCCTCGCGCAGCGTCAGCACTGCCGACCAGCTGACCGGATCGGCGCCGACGACCACCGCGTGCCTGCCGACGAACCTGCGGTACGCATGCACCAAGCGCTGCAGCTGCCCGGTCGTGTACACGCCGGCCGGCCGGGTGCCCGGCACCAGCCGCGCGGGCCGCGGCCGTTCCCGCGCGCCGGTGGCGAGCACCACGGCCTGCGCCTGCACGTGCAGCAGCCCCTGCGGCGTGGTGACCTGCAGGGTGCGCTCGCCGACCCAGCCGGTGACCGTCGCGTCGGTACGGATCGCCGCACCCGCCCGGTGGGCGGCGGCGGCCAGCTGCCGCGCGTAGCCGGGGCCGGAGAGCAGCCGGCCGAGGTCGCGCAGGCCGTAGCCGAGCTGGTGGCTGTAGTGCGGTGCCCCGCCTGGCTGACCGTTGCGCTCGAGCACGAGCACCTGCCCGGACCGGCTGGCAGCGAGCTCCCTGGCCGCGGTGAGACCGCCGGGGCCGGCGCCGACGACGGCCACCGCTGGGTTGAGCGTGGTCTCGCCGGTCACTTCTCGCCCCGCCTGGCCGTGTTGAACAGGGTCGCCAGCTCCGCGCCGCAGTAGCTGCCCTGGCAGCTGCCGGCCATCGCCCGGGTGCGGCGCCGCAGCCCGCCGAGGTCGGTCGGCGGTATCGCCGCCTGCAGGGCGTCGCGGATCTCGCCGTGGCTCACCCGCTCGCAGTAGCACACGATCCGGCCGTAGTCGGGGTCGGCGGCGATGTGGTCGGCCTGCTGGTACGGGCGCGGGCCGGTCTCGCCGAGGTTCGGCAGCCGCGGCGGTGCCGGGTGGCTCGCGCGCCGGCCGACCCGCAGCCCCGCGTCGGCCAGCAGCTGCCTGGTGTGCTCGGCCAGTGCCATCGACGCGGTCAGGCCGGTCGAGCCGAACCCGCCGAGCAGCAGGTAGCGCTGGTCGGCGTCGACCGCCACGACGTAGTCACGCCTGTCGGTCGCCGCGTGCAGACCGGCGTAGCTCGCGGTGACCTCCTCGGCGACCAGGCCGGGCATCAACCGGCGGCCCGCGGCGAGCAGCTGCCCGATGCCGCGCTCGGTCGTCTCCGGTGTGGTCCGCTCCGCCACGTCGCCGGACGTCGGGCCGAGCAGTACGGTGCCGTAGACCGTGGGGCTGACCGGCACCTGGTCGCTCGCGGCCGGCACCGGTCGCACGATGTGGTTCACCAACGGCCGGGCGAGCCGGTCGAAGACCAGCACCTCGCCACGCCGTGTGGTGACAGCTAACCTGCGGTGGCCGAGCATCCGGTCCACGGTGTCGGCGCCGAGGCCGGCGGCGTTCACCACCCACCGCGCCCGGACCGTGCCGTGGTTGGTCAGCAGCGCTGTGTCCGCCGGCTCGACCCGCACCGCCTGCACCTCGTGCCGCAGCCGCAGCTCGACGCCGCGCTGCACCGCCTCGGTCGCGTACGCGAGCGTGGTCGTCCAGCCGCAGACGACGGCCTCGTCCGGCACCCACATACCGCCGCGCGCGCCGGGGCCGAGCTGTGGCTCGCGCAGGTAGACCTCGGCGGCGCCGACGATCTCGCATCCCCGGTAGCCGTTGCGTTCCGCGGTGTCGCGTACACTGGCAAGCGAGGCGAACTCGTCGGCCGTCCAGGCGACCAGCAACGCACCGCACCGCTCGACCGGGATGCCCGTACGGGTGGCGTGCGCGGCGAGCAGGTGGTGTCCGCGGGCGACCAGTCGTGCCTCGAGCGTGCCCGGCGTCGCGTCGAAGCCGGTGTGCAGGATGCCGCTGGCGGCCCTGCTGGTGCCGGTGCCCACGTCGGCGCCGGCGTCGAGCAGCACGACCTGCAGCCCCGTGCCGGCGAGCTCGCATGCGACGGCGGTGCCGACGACGCCGGCACCGATGATGGCGACGTCGAAGGGCTCAGCCACGGGCTTGGCTCCATCTCCTCGGGTCCCTGACAGCGGCAGCGCGCCACCGCCGACCGGCGGGTACGCCGGCTTCCCCCATGGATTCGTCGAGCTGCCACCCGCGGTGGCGACACCCCACAGCCGGCCGGCTACGCGAGAGTGGACCGCCGTGGGCGGCCACAGCCTACCGGGCGCGGTGTTCGCCTGGTGGGCGTGCTCTCGACAACTGTCGGCGATCCGTAGTTCGATCGCAGTGAGCGAACCCCGAGGAGTCGGCCGATGAGCGTGCCCGTCACCAGCAAGTCCACGGTGAGCAGCGAAGACACCGTGCTGAACGAGGTCGCGGACCGGGTGCTCTGGCTCGCGACGGCGATCGTCGACCAGGCGAACCGGGTGCGGCAGAACCCGTCCGGGCTGAAGGTCGGCGGGCACCAGGCGTCGTCGGCGTCGATGGTGTCGATCATGACGTCGCTGTGGTTCAGGCACTTGCGCGCGGAGGACCGGGTGTCGGTGAAGCCGCACGCGTCGCCGGTGCTGCACGCGATCAACTACCTGCTGGGCGCGCTCGACGCCTCGTACCTGCCAAGGCTGCGCGACTTCGGCGGGCTGCAGAGCTACCCGAGCAGGTCGAAGGACCCGGACCCGGTGGACTACTCGACCGGCTCCGTCGGCATCGGTGCCACCGCGCCGATCTGGGGCGCACTGTCGCGCCGGTACGTCGACACGGCCGTCGGGGGAGCGGGCAGCGGCCGGCAGTTCTCGCTCGTCGGTGACGCCGAGCTGGACGAGGGTGCCGTCTGGGAGGCGATCCTCGACCCGGCGGTCGCGGAGCTCGGCGAGATCGTGTGGATCGTCGACCTGAACCGGCAGTCGCTCGACCGGGTGGTGCCGAACATCGCGGCGGAGAAGCTGCAGGGCCTGTTCGGCGCGGCCGGCTGGCAGGTGCTCACCCTCAAGTACGGCCAGCGGCTCGAGGCCGTCATGGCGCGGCCGGGCGGCGACGCGCTACGCCGCCGGATCGACGAGATGACCAACCCGGAGTACCAGCGGTTGCTGCGCTGCGACGCGACCGAGCTACGTGAGCGGCTGCCGGGCACCGGACCTGACGCGCAGGCGATCGCGCAGCTGATCGAGCAGCTCGACGACGACGGGCTGGTGGACGCGTTCGCGAACCTCGGCGGACACGACCTCGGAGCGCTCGACCAGGCGTTCGCGGCGATCGACGACTCGGTGCCCACGGTCATCTTCGCGTACACCGTCAAGGGCTGGGGGCTGCCGACGCGCGGCCACCCGCAGAACCACTCGTCGCTGCTGACCGAGGAGCAGATGCGCGAGCTGGCCGCCCGGCTCGGCGCCGACCCGGACGACCCGTGGCGCCAGTTCCCCGCCGGCGGCGACGCGCAGCGGCTGTGTGCGGCGACCGCCGACCGGCTGCGCAGGACCGCACGGCCGGCAGCGACGCCACCCGCCGTGCCGACCGGCTTCGGTCGCACCCCGTCGGGTACGGCCACCACCCAGGCGGCGCTCGGGCGTGCTTTGCTCGACCTGACCAGGCAGGCCCCGGACGCGGCGCGCCGGGTGGTGACGGTGAGCCCGGACGTCAGCTCCACCACGAACCTCGGCGGCTGGGTGAACAAGGTCGGCGTGTGGTCGGCGCGCGAACGCCGCGACTGGTTCGCCGACGACCGGGAGACGCTGCTGCACTGGCGGGAACAACCCAGCGGCCAGCACATCGAGCTGGGCATCGCGGAGGGCAACCTGGTCGGGCTGATCAGCGAGCTCGGCGCCACCTGGAGCCGCTGGGGCGAACCACTGCTACCGATCGGCGTGCTGTACGACCCGTTCGTCGAGCGGGCGCTCGAACCCTGGGCGTTCGGCATCTACGCCGGCGGCCAGTCGATCGTGGTCGGCACCCCTTCGGGTGTCACGCTCGCACCTGAAGGCGGCGCGCACCAGTCGATCAAGACGCCGTCGATCGGGTTGGAGCAGGCCGGCTGCGTCACGTACGAGCCGGCGTTCGCCATCGACACCGAGTGGGTGCTGCTCGCCAGCCTGGCGCGGCTGGGCCGGCCGGACGGCAGCTCCGCGTACCTGCGGCTGTCCACCAGGCCGATCGACCAGACGCTGGCCGCGCTGCCGGTCGACCCGGCCGCGCGGGAACGCCGCAGGCGGCAGGTCACCGCCGGCGCGTACGTGCTGCACCGGGTGGCCGAGCCGAAGGTCACCATCGCCGCGATGGGCGCCGTCGTGCCGGACGCGCTCGCGGCGGCGCAGCGGCTGGCGCAGGTCGGCATGCCGGCCGACGTCGTGTGCGTGACGAGTCCGGACCTGCTCTACCGCGCCGTCCGCGGTCGACAGGGCCACGAGCAGGCCGAGTCGTGGATCCTCGACCAGGTGTTCCCTGCGTCGCGGGCGGCCCCGCTGGTGACGGTGCTCGACGGCCACCCGCATGCCCTGACCTTCCTGGCGACGGTCAACCAGGCGCGCACCACCGCGCTCGGCGTCACCGGCTTCGGCCAGTCGGGCGCCCTGGAGGACGTCTACCGGTACCACGGCATCGACACCGACAGCATCGTGCGAGCCGCACTCGACGTCACGGCCTAGAGCCTCGCTCCGCCGTGCGGCCACCGCGCTGCCACCTAGATAGCTCCGAGACGGAGTTATCTGGTTTGATGGTGGGGAAGGTGACCGAACGGGTGAGGCGGTTTCTCGGTGCCCGCAGGACGGCGGTTCCGGCGACGACATCGCGATCCGACTTACCCCGGCGGCGAGTCTGCCGCGCCTGGTCGCTACCACTGGCGGGTGCTGTCGGTGACGAGCATCGGCGCGTTCCTGATGGCGGTGAACACCAGCACGCTGAGCGTGGCGTTGCCGGTGGTGGCCAGGCACTTCCGGGCGACGGCTACCGAGGCGAACTGGATCCTGCTCTCGTACATGCTGGCCAACACGGTGATGATCCTCGTGTTCGGGCGGCTGGCCGACATCTTCGGTCGCCGGTTGCTCTACGTCGGCGGGCTCACCGTGCTTACGGTGGCATGCCTGGCGTCCGGGCTGGCGCCGAGCCCGGCTGTGCTCATCGGGTTGCGGGTGCTGCAGGCCATCGGCGGCGCGTGCATCCTCAGCAACACCACGGCGCTGCTCGCCGACGCGTTCCCGCCACGGCTGTTGAGCACGGCGCTCGGGCTGAACGTGATGCTCGTGTCGAGCGCGCAGGTGCTCGGGCCGGTCGTGGGCGGCTTCTTCGCCACCGTCCTCGACTGGCGGTGGGTCTTCTGGTTCAACGTGCCGGTCGGCGCGGTCGGCGTGGTGTGGGCCGCGGTGACGTTGCGGAAGGTGCCTTCGGCGGGTTCCAAGGAACCGTTCGACCTGGTCGGTGCGGCCCTGTCGCTGGTCGTGATCGGGTCGCTCGTGCTCGCGCTCTCCGAGGGCGGCGCACGGGGGTGGACGGCACCCGCGGTGCTCGTCGCCGGCGGTTGCTTCGTCGTGTCCACGCCGCTGTTCCTCTGGGTGCAGCGGCGCCGGACGTACCCGCTGGTCGACCTCGCGCTGTTCGGCGACCGGGAGCTGGCGATGGCGTTCCTGGCGACGTTCCTGAACTCGGTGGCGCGGTTCGCCACGGTGATCCTCGTATCGCTGTACGTCCAGTCGGTGACGGGCGCGAGCGCGTTCCACGCCAGCCTGCAGGTGATGGCCGTCGCCGTCGGCATGATGGTCGCCTCGCCGGTCGCCGGACGGATCGCCATGCGGGTGTCGGCCAGGATCGTGTCCACCGTCGGGATGTTGGCCACCTGCGTGAGCCTGCTCGCCCTGGCCGTGCTGATCGAACCTGGCGCCGCCTGGGCGCACTTCGCCGTACCGCTGGCCGGGCTCGGGCTGGGTAGCGGTCTCTTCCTCACCCCGAACACCAGCGCGATCATGGCCAGGGTCCGGCCGACCCGGCGCGGCATCGCGAACGGGCTGCGGTCGATGCTGCAGAACGCCGGCATGGTGGTCAGCACGGCGCTCGGGCTGGCGATCGTCACCAGCCCGCTGTCGCACCAGGCGAAGGCCGCGGCCTACGCGGGGCAGCTCTCGCACCTGCCGCACGCGGTGCTCGGCGTGTTCACCGACGCGTACCGGTTCGCGTTCGTGCTGCTTGCCATCCTGGTCGCCGCCGGGACGGTCGCGTCGCTGCTGCGCTCGTCCCGCAGGTAGGGGCCCGCTACCCCGATCAGCGGGCGCCTACGCCGGTGCGCCGTGCGTCAGCGGAGGCTGCGTACCAGGACGGAGATCCCCTGGCCGATGCCCAGCCAGAAGAGCGCCGCGAGGCCGTAGTTGAGCAGCATGCGCAACTGCGGGAAGTCCGGTGTGAAGAGGTCGTGGAAGAACCAGGCCAGCGTGTAGGAGAGGTCGGCCACCAGGGTGACCAACGGGTTGGCGGTGTTGGCGTCGAGCAACGTGAAGATGATCTGCAGGCCGAGGATGGCGGCGAAGACGCTGGTGATGATCGTCGCGACGGTCGTCGTGACCCGGACGGTACGCGCGCGTGACTGGCGGTCGCGGTAGTCGTCGCGGGTGCGTCGCCTCCGCCGGTCGTCGGGCGGGTACGCGTAGGAGAGCTCTTCGGTGTCGCCGTACCTTCGATCGGACATCGGGACATTGTCGTGACGGCCGTAGCGGTTTGTATCCCGGTCGCAGACGCAGCGTGGCAACGCCATGACGGGTGCGCGGTCGACATTCCGTAAGCCGCCGGCAATCCGGACACCTCGAGCGTGTTGACGGGCGCCGGTTACGAAGCGTCGCTCTCCGTTGCCCGGAGTGCGGCCCGCAGGCTCTGCGCGAACGCGGCCGGGGAGGCGGCACCGACCCCGACCACGACCCGCGGACCTCGTAGTACCGGCGTGCGCCGGGGACGTCGAGATAGCGTCCGGTCGCCTGGGCGTTCATGCCGGCCGCCAAGCCGCGGTGGTGACACGTCGGATGGGTAGACCGGGCGCGCACGTGGACTCATCGGTCGACCAAGGAAGGACCATCATGCCCGTCGGCGCCACCTCGATGCCGCGCACGGGTTCTGGGTGCTCGGTCTCGGCCTGCAGGTGCTCTACCGCGAGGCGGCCGACGGCACTCCCGGGCAGCACGCGTTGCTGATGGCCGGTTGGCCGGACGCCGCCTGGCATCTGGAGCTCACGCGCGACCCGGCCGGTGCGGTGGAGCCGCGGCCCACCGCCGACGACCTGTTGGTGCTAAACCTGGGCGAGCAGGTGCCAGCCGCCGTGGTGGCGCAGCTCGAACGGCACGGCGGCACCCGGGTGCCCGCGCACAACCCGTACTGGGACATCTGGGGCGTGACCGTCGAGGACCCGGACGGCTACCGGCTGGTGCTGTGCAACCGCGACTGGTCGAACGCCTGACGGCCACCGCCACTCCTGACGGGCCAGTAGCATCGCGCCGTGACGTCGTCCGAGACCGCGGTGCGTGCGCCGGTACGCAGACGGCCCGCGTTGCGTTGGACCGTGGTCGCGTGTGCGGGCGCGTATGCCCTGCCGTTGGCCGTAGCCGCGCTCGTCAGTAGACCGCAGCTGTTCGGCCTGTCCGACGTGACCGGCTTCCTCCACCTGGCGGCGTTCCCAGCTGTGCGCGGGATCGCGTGGTCGGTCGTCGCGGTCGTGCTCGCCGGCGTCGTGCTCGTCGCCCGCAGGCGGTACCTGGTGTGGCTGCTGGTCGTCGCGGCACTCGCGGGCGGGTTCGACCTGGCGACGACGGCCCTGCGAGGTGTCGGTGGGCAGCTGCCGCCACCGTCGCCTGGTGACATCTCGGTCGTCACCGTCAACACGCTGAACGAGATGGTCTCGCCGGAAGAGGTCGGCAAGCTCGTCGTCGAGGAGCATGCGGTGGCGCTGGCGATGCCGGAGACCAGCCGGACGTTCGCGGACGAGGTCGCTGCCTACCTGGCCGAGCGCGACGTGCGGATGCAGGTGTTCGGCGGCGTGCCGCGCGAGCTGGCCTGGCCGAGCGTCACGTCGCTTCTGGTGAGCACGACGTTGGGCAGGTACGAGACCGTCGCGCGGGCGAAGCCGACACTGGACGCCGTCGCTGCCGCGCCGGTGCGCGGTGACGGGCCCACGTTCGCCGCGGTGCACACGCCGCCGCCGTTCGTGCCGGTGTCCGCGCCGCGCGCGTGGGAGGGCATCTGGCGCGACGGCGCGAGCCGTGCCGCCGCGCTGGCTGGGAACGGCGCGCGGACATAGTGCTCGGTGACGTCAACGCCACTCTCGACCACGAGCCACTGGCCGACCTCGGTGGCTGCGTGGACGCAGCGGACGCTGCGGGCGCCGGCAGTGCGGGCACCTGGCCGGCGTCAGCGCCGGCCGCGATTGCGGCTCCCATCGACCACGTGTTCGTGCCGCGTGCGTCGTGGCTGGTGCTCGGCACCGCGGCACGAGTCGTCGATGGCAGCGACCACCGCGCGTTGGTGGCACGACTGCGTCATCGCTGACCCGATTGCCGAAAAGCGTTGATTCACAAGGGTTCAGGACGAAGGTTATCAGTTCTGCCGTTACGCGTCACTGCGGGCTCGTAGCGGCGTTAACGAGTTGATTGCCTGCGAGCCCGGCAACTCCGCCGGTGCGTTCGCACCCCTTGGAGAAAGCCGTAGCCAACCATGCCTGCCTGCCTGCTGCCAGTCACGGTCGCCGTGATTCCTGCCTGCAACGAGGGTGCGGGCATTGCAGCGGCAGTACGTGGCCTGCACGCCCAGACCGCGCCACCGGCCGAGGTCGTGGTGGTCGCGAACAACTGCTCCGACGACACCGCCGTCCAGGCGCGCGCGGCGGGCGCCGTCGTGCTCGAGATGCCGGTGAACCCGGACAAGAAGGCGGGAGCGCTCAACTGGGCGTTGGAGTCGTTGTTGCCGATGCTGTCGCCTACCGACCGGTTGTTGGTGATGGACGCCGACAGCGTTCTCGACGAGCCGTTCCTCGCGGCCGCTGCGACGTACCTGAACCGCGGCTACGGCGGTGTCGGCGGCACGTTCCGCGGCGGGTCCGGTGGCGGATTCGTCGGTCACCTGCAGCGCAACGAGTACGCCAGGTACCAACGTAACGTGGACCGCAGGAGGGGACGCTGCCTGGTGCTCACCGGCACCGCGGCGGTGTTCTCCGTCGCCACCCTGCGCGAGGTGTCGCAGGCCCGCCTGGACGGCCGGCTGCCGGCGGGCAACGGCAGCGGCGGCGTCTACGACACGACGGTGCTCACCGAGGACAACGAGCTCACGTTCGCGCTGCTGCACCTGGGACACAAGGTGATCGCGCCGCCCGAGTGCACCCTGAGCACCGAGGTGATGCCGAGCTGGCGGGCGCTGTGGAAGCAGCGGCTGCGCTGGAAACGCGGTGCGGTCGAGAACTGTGCGCAGTACGGGCTGACTCGCGTGACCTGGCGGTACTGAGGGAGGCAGGCGTTCACCGCGCTCGGCGTCGTCGTGTCCACCCTCTACCTGGTCACCGTCGGCTATGCGCTGACCACTGGAAGGCTCGGAGCGCACCCCGTGTGGCTCGGTCTCACCGGCATCTTCGTCGCCGAGCGCGTCGTCACCGTCAGGTACCGCGGCTGGAGGCGGATGCTCGCCGCCGCGACCATGTACGAGCTCGTCTTCGATTACTTCCTCCAGGCATGTCACGCATGGGCGTATGCCTGTGCGGTCACCCGCCGGGAGCGGAGATGGTAAACCGACTCAGGAAAGGAACCACATGTACGACAAGGCAATCGCCGGTGCCGGTACGGCGGGGGCGGGTCTGCTCCCGTTCACCGGCAGCAACGCCGTGTTTCTCGCCCTCGCGGCGTTCGCACTGGTCGCCTGCGGGGCAGCGTTGCTGCGCATCGTCCCCAAGCCGAGCGCCCGCAACCGGCAGTAGACAACCCGCCGCTGGCCACGGCGACGGACGACCTGCGAACCAGGTCGTGGCCAGCGGCACCGTCCAACGGCCGGCACACAATGCGTGACACGGCTGCCACTGCCACTGCGCTGGACGGCAGAGCTGGCGATCGCGGTGGCGGTGGTAGCACTGCTGTTCGCCGGATACCTGCAGTGGGGAGGCTGTCGCACGAATCAGGCTCTGGATCCGCGTTTCGTGGGCGCCCGTGGTCCGTGGCGGTCGGAAGAATCGGTGCGTGGCTTACAACTTCGTGGTGTGTGATCGTGAGCAGCTGATGTTGATGCCGCCGTCGATGG